>NZ_JBHWIV010000046.1:0-68145 GCF_042731675.1 Kitasatospora sp. NPDC059827
GGGGGGGGGGGGGGGGGCGGGGGGGGGGGGGGGGGGCGGGGGGGGGGGGCCCGGGCTGGCGGGGGGCGCGCCCGGGCCGCAGGTGGCCCGCGCCCCCCCCGGCGGCGGTTCCGGTGCCCCGCGGGGGCCCGGTGCGGATCAGTGCATCGCGATGCCGGCGCTGTCGCCGCTCGGCAGGTCGCCGGCCTTCGCCTTGATGACGAAGACCGCGATCAGCAGCGCGATCCCGGCGAGCACCGCGCCGACGATGAAGCCGTGCGAGATCCCCTGGGCGAGCACCGAGTTGGCGGCGTCGGAGCCCGGGAGGAACTCGTGGTGCTGTTCGAAGTAGCTGTGCTCCGCCGGACTGCCGTTCTGCAGGAACGCCGGCATCTGGAGCTTGCCCTCGGCGGTCGCGTAGTGCGCGAAGACCGTGGTCAGGATCGAGAGGCCGAGCGAACCGCCGATCTGCTGCATCGAGTTGAGCAGACCGGAGGCGGCGCCGGTCTCCTCGCCCGGGACGCCCGCGACCGAGAGCAGCATCACCGGGACGAAGATCAGGCCCATGCCGAAGCCGAAGATCACCGTGGGGCCGAGGACACCGTCGAGGTAGCCGCTGTCCTTGCCCATCTGGGTCAGCCAGGTGAGGCCGACGGTGACCAGCAGCGCGCCGCCCGCCATGAACGGCTTCGGGCCGTACTTCGCCTGGAAGGTCGAGGCGAGCTGCGCGGCGATGATGATCGCCACGCTGATCGGCAGGAACGAGACCCCGGCCTTGAGCGGGCTGTACCCGAGCGGCCCCTGCACGAACAGGACGACGTAGAAGAAGATGCCGAACATGGCCGCGGCCAGGCAGAGCATCATCACCAGGCCGCCGGTGCGGTTGCGGTCGGCGAACAGGTGCAGCGGGGTGATCGGCTGGTCGGTGCGCCGCTCGATCACGACGAAGGCGGCCAGCAGGACCGCACCGGCGGCGAAGGAGCCGAGCGTCAGGGGGTCCGACCAGCCGTCCGAGGCGGCCCGGATGAAGCCGTAGACGAGGCCGACCAGGCCGAGGGTCGAGGTGAAGGCGCCGGGCAGGTCGAAGCGGCCCGGGTGGCGCTCGGACTCGGCGATGTAGCGCGGCGCGGCGATCGCGATCAGCACGGCGATCGGCACGTTGACGAAGAACACCCAGCGCCAGTCCAGGTACTCGGTCAGCAGGCCGCCGGCCAGCAGGCCGATCGCCGCTCCCGAGCCGGCCACCGCGGAGAAGACGCCGAACGCCTTGTTGCGTTCCGGCCCCTCCTCGAAGTTGGTGGCGATCAGGGCGAAGGCGGTGGGCGAGCAGATCGCGCCACCGATGCCCTGGAGCGCGCGGGCGGCCAGCAGCAGCGTGCTGTCCTGGGCGAAGCCGCCCAGCAGCGAGGCCAGGCCGAACAGCAGCGTGCCGAAGATGAACACCCGGCGGCGGCCGAGGATGTCGCCCGCCCGGCCACCGAGCAGCAGCAGGCCGCCGAAGGTCAGCGTGTAGGCGTTGATGACCCAGGACAGGTCGGTGGTCGAGAAGTTCAGCGCGTCCTTGATGTGCGGCAGCGCGATGTTCACGATGGTCGCGTCGAGCACCACCATGAGCTGGGTGGCCGCGATGACGGCCAGGGTGATGTTCTTCCCCCGGCCCTGGCCGGTCTTCGGTGGTGGGTTCTTGCTGAGCGTGTCGGAGATAGCCACGAATGTGCCCCCTGCTGGCTACGCGCGCGGTGCGGTGGGTGCGATGGGTGTGGTGGGTGTGGTGGTGCGCTCGGTGCGCGGGAACTGCGGTGCGTCAGTGGTGCATCGGTGGTGCTTCGCGTGTTCGGGGTCGCAGCGGATCCGCCGGCCCGAACGTGCCGCTGCGCGTCGGCGCAGGCTGGGAAGGAACGATGCCGTTCACTAATCTGGACGATAGCCTGGGCTCGATAGTGAACGCAAGCGTTCCTTAAGGATGGTGGCAATGGATCGGTTGATACGGCGACTGGCGGCGGACCGGGCGCCCGGGGGCCCCGCCGTGCTGCCGTCCGGCGCGTTCCCGGCAACGCCCGGGGCGCCGGGAGGGTCGGCGGTATCGGCGGTGTCGGGTGTGCCGGGGGAGGGGGCCGAGCACTGCTGCCCGGTGCAGGCCGTCCGGGAGGCGTTGGCCCGGCCGGTGCGGCGGCGGGGGAAGGAGTTGGAGAACGCGATCTTCGAGGCTGCGCTCGACCAGCTCACCTCCGGCGGATTCGCGCGGCTGACGATGGAAGGCGTCGCCGGCGCGGCGCGGACCGGGAAGGCCGCGCTCTACCGGCGCTGGGCGTCCAAGGACGAACTCGTCATCGACGCCCTGGACGCCACTCTGCCACGCCCCTACGGCATCCCCGACCTCGGGTCCGCCCGGGCCGAGTTGCTGCAGCTCATCGAGCTGTTCACGGACGCGATCTGCTCCCGGGCGGGCGCCGCCCTGCACGCGCTGATGGCCGAGCTCTCCCAGCAACAGGCCGAGGTGTTCAAGGACTTCATCGTGCAGCGGGTGATCGGGCCGACCAAGGACAGCATCCTGGACATCCTGCGCCGCGGCGTCGAGCGCGGCGACGTCCGCCCCGACGCGGTCACCCCACTGGTCGCCGACGTCGTCCCCGCGATGCTGATGTTCCAGGTGAAGGTCGCCGAACGCGACCTGGCCCCCGACTTCGCGGTCCGGCTGGTGGACGACGTGCTGGTCCCGATGGTCCGGCGGACGTAGCCGGTCCGGGGCCCGTGCGGGCGGGCTTAGGCTGGAGAGCGCCCCACCGCAGGGGGGCTGCACTGCCGAACGGAGTCCGTGATGCCCATCGTCCCGCCGACGCACTCCGTCGAACGCTCGCTCCGCCGGGCCGGCGCCAAGGTCGTGGTCGGGCTGGACGAGGTGGGGCGCGGCGCCTGGGCCGGACCGGTCACCGTCGGGGCCGCCGTCACCGGCCTGCGCAAGCCGCCGGAGGGGCTCACCGACTCCAAGCTGCTCACCGAGCTGCGCCGCGAGGCCCTCGCGCCGGTGCTCGCCGACTGGGTCACCGCGTACGCGCTCGGTCACGCCTCGCCGCAGGAGTGCGACGAACTCGGCATGACGGCGGCGCTGCGGCTGGCCGCCGTCCGCGCGCTGGAGGCGCTGCCGGTCGAACCCGACGCGGTGATCCTGGACGGCAAGCACGACTACCTCGGCGGCCCCTGGCGGGTGCGCACGGTGATCAAGGGCGACCAGTCCTGCATCTGCGTCTCCGCCGCCTCGGTGCTCGCCAAGGTCCACCGTGACGGGCTGATGGCCGAACTCGGCGAGACCTGCCCGGAGTACGGCTTCGCGGACAACGCCGGCTATCCGTCCCCGGTGCACCGTTCCGCACTGGAGGAGTTCGGCCCCACCGACCACCACCGGCTCTCCTGGGCGTACTTGGACGCACTGCCCAAGTGGCGTCATCTGAAGCGCGGTCGGGACGCCTTCGGTGCCGGTCAGGGATCCGCCGACGAACAGTTGACGCTCGGTTTCTGACGGTCCGTCTGGAATTGCCCGGGGTGGGGGTGACGGAAGTCCCGTGCCCAATGGGTGGGGCGCCCGTGCGCGTTCGACCGGCATTTGATAGATATCCGGGTATGCCTGTCTTCCCCGAGGAGCCGGAGATTCACGAGAGCCTCCCGGGCCCCGGCGTTCCCTTCCCCCGCGAGTCGGACGCACAAGCCCTCCACGCGCCTGCCACCGGCGGCGCACCCACCACCGCCGCGCCGCTCCCGGTGCCCGGCCCGCGACCGGCGCCCCGTCCGGCACCGCCGCGTGCCGACCGCCCGGGACCGTCGCGCCTGATCCCCAAGCCCGGTCCGGCACCGCGCCGCCCGGTCCCCGCCCCGGCCCCAGTCGCGTCGTCGGCCCCGGCCGCGTCGCAGGTCGAGGTCCGGCGCATCGCCGCCACCCCGGCGCAGGCGCTGGAACGCGCCGACGACGTGGTCGACCAGCTCCTGGACTCGGGCCGCAACCCGGGCGAGATCCTGGTGCTGACCGTCGGCGACGCCCACCCCTCGCAGCAGCACGAGCTGTCCTTCGGCGAGGAGCGCTACTGGGCGCAACTCGCCGAGGGCGGCGACGTGTTCTACGCGGACGCGGCGCCGGCCAGGCCGGTCCGCCGCGACGTGGTCGTCCTGGTGGTGAACGGCGGTCCGCCCGCCCGGGCCACCGAGGCGTACGCCGACGCGCTCGGCCGGGCCAACGCCCTGCTGGTCGTGTGCGGGGAGGCCGGCCCGGCGGCCACGGCGGCGTCCGCAGCCGCACCCGCGCGTCCGGTCAAGGCCTGACCGGAACTCCGACCGTCGTCCTCGCCCCGGGTCCGGTGCCGTACGGTGCCGGGCCCGGGCCCGTCCGCCACGGCCGGCGGCCCGTGGCCGAGGCTCGGACCGAGCGCTGAGGGTCCAGCGATGACGGCCGGGCGGTGAGGACCGAGCGGCGCGGACCGATCAGCGCGTCCCGGTGCGACGGCCCGGTTCCACAGCCGTGACCCGCGCCGGGATCCAGGGCGGCTCGGCCTGCGTGGAGCGCTGCGGGGCGTCGACCCGTTTGGCCTGTTCGGCGGCCTGCTGCCGGGCCCGCTGGCTGCGCGGGGCGTCGTCGAGCACCGACCGCGGCGGCAGCTCCGTCACGATGTGCAGCGGTCCGTCCGCCCACGAACCCGCATGTGGATTGCGTCCGCCCCGCCCGTCGCCGAGGATCTGCCAGCCCGTCGCGGTGAGCCCGATGTACGAGCCGCAGCGCAGCCCGTGCAGCCCGGCCGCGTCCCGCAGCGCCCACATCCAGGCGCCGTCCTGTTCCGTCCAGCCGGGCGCACCGTCGCGGCAGCGCAGCAGCACGGCCGTCCGGGTCGGCTCGGGCTGGCGCAGGTCGTGCGGGGTGACCCGGCGCAGGTGCGTCAGGAGGGCGTTCCGGTGCTGCCAGCCGTCGGTGTCGTGCGGCCAGGGCGTGAACGAGGCCGAGGCGGCCAGGTGGTGGAGCGCGTCCAGGACCGCCACCACGACCGTGCCCGGCTGGGGCAGGTGACGCTGGTGCAGTTCCAGGACGAACTCGCGCGGATCGCGCAGCAACGGGATCCCCGAGGCGGTCCAGGTCTCCAGGTCCAGCAGCCGTCTGGGCGCCGAACCTCCGGAGAGGGGATGCTGACCTCGGCCGATACCGTTGATCACGATCCTCCTTCCTGGCCCGTGGGCAGGCGGGTGCCTGGGTACGCCGAAGGGCGGGCCCAGCGGACCGGATTTCGGGTACCTCCCAATTCTCAGGGCAACGGGGCCGGAGCGGCAACGATGAAATGATGAACGCCACCCGATAGCCCATGTTCTGCCGGATATGTTCCACGTCGGCCCGAGTGGGGTTCGGGTGACGCCCGACCTTGATCCACACCACGCGAAGGGCATGTCGAACCGTGGTCGGCACGCTGGGCCCTCCTTATCTCGGGTCGGATCTCCGGTGTGATCGAAATCGCCCTGGCAACTCCTTTCCGTTAGGCCATTCGAGTGATGGCGGCCTCGGGAGCGGCGGCCGCCCGCCGCTCGCTCACCCCTGCACCCCCAGGACCAGCGGCAGCACCGCGCCGGCCCCCGCGCGGCGCAGCAGCCGGGCGGCCACGGTGACCGTCCACCCCGAGTCCACGAGGTCGTCCACCAGCAGCACCGGTCCGCCGGCGGCTGCCACCGCCTGCTCCAGCTCCGGTGGCAGCACCAGCGACCCGGCCAGTGAGTGCAGCCGCTGGGCGCTGTTGCTGCGGGCCCCGTGCGGCGGCAGCCCGCCGGCGTACTCGATCCGGCCGAGCAGCGGCAGCCGTCCGACCTCGGCGATCCGCGCGCCGAGGCTGCCGACCAGCTGCGGGCGGGTCGAGGAGGCCATGGTCACCACACCGACCGGCCGCTCCAGCCGGGTGCCCTCCGCCGTCGCGGGCCCGGCCCAGCCGCCGGGGCCGCGGGCCCAGTCGGCGAGCACCGCCACCAGGGCGTCCACCGCCTCGCCGGGCACCGGCACGTCCGGCGCCTGGTCGGCGAGCAGGGTGCGCAGCCGGGTGCCCCAGCCGATGTCGGACAGCCGGCCGAGCGCCCGGCCGGTCTCCGCCTGTTCGCCCGCCGGGATCCGGCCCTTCAACGGCACCCCGAGCGAGTCCATCCCGGTCGGCCAGAGCCGGCGCGGTTCGAAGCTCACGCCCGGGCGGCCGAGTGCGGCCCGGGCAGCGGCCAGTGCCTCCGCGGAGACCTCCGGGGTGTGCAGCGGCCCCGCGCAGTTGTCGCACCGCCCGCACGGCACGGCCTGCTCGTCGTCCAGCTGGCGGCGCAGGAACTCCATCCGGCAGCCGGTGGTCGCCGCATACTCGCGCATCGCCCGCTGTTCCGCCTCCCGGGAGGCGGCGACCTTGGCGTAGCGGGCGGCGTCGTAGGCCCAGCTCTGCCCGGTGGCCGTCCAGCCGCCCTTGACCCGGCGGACGGCGCCGTCCACGTCCAGCACCTTGAGCATGGTCTCCAGCCGGGCACGGCGCAGGTCCACCCGGGGCTCCAGGGCGGCGGTGGAGAGCGGGCGGCCGGCCTCGGCGAGCGCGTCGATGGTGCGTCGCACCTGCTCCTCCGGCGGGAAGGCGAGCGAGGCGAAGTAGCGCCAGATCGCCTCGTCCTCGCGCCCGGGCAGCAGCAGCACCTCGGCCCGGTCCACCCCGCGGCCGGCCCGGCCGACCTGCTGGTAGTAGGCGATCGGGGAGCTGGGCGAGCCCAGGTGGACGACGAAGCCGAGGTCGGGCTTGTCGAAGCCCATGCCGAGCGCGGAGGTGGCGACCAGCGCCTTGACCCGGTTGGCCAGCAGGTCGGCCTCGGCGGTGCGGCGTTCGGCGTCCTCGGTGCGGCCGGAGTAGGAGGCCACCGGGAAGCCGCGCTCGCGCAGGAAGGCCGTCACCTCCTCGGCGGCGGCCACCGTCAGGGTGTAGACGATGCCCGAGCCGGGGAGCCGGTCGAGGTGGTCGGCCAGCCAGGCGAGCCGGTGCGCCGGGTCGGGCAGCGCGAGCACGCCCAGGGTGAGGCTCTCCCGGTCGAGCGGGCCGCGCAGCACCAGGGCGTGCTCGTCGGTGCTGCCGGTGCCGAGCTGTTCGGCGACGTCGGCGGTGACCCGGGCGTTGGCGGTGGCGGTGGTGGCCAGCACCGGGACGCCGGGCGGCAGGTCGGCCAGCATGGTGCGCAGCCGGCGGTAGTCCGGGCGGAAGTCGTGGCCCCAGTCGGAGATGCAGTGGGCCTCGTCGACCACCAGCAGGCCGGTGGAGGCGGCGAGCTTCGGCAGTACCTGGTCGCGGAAGTCCGGGTTGTTCAGCCGCTCGGGGCTGACCAGCAGGACGTCGACCTTCCCGGCGGCGACCTCGGCCTGGACCTCGTCCCACTCGTCGGTGTTGGCCGAGTTGATGGTGCGGGCGTGGATCCCGGCCCGGGCCGCCGACTCGACCTGGTTGCGCATCAGGGCGAGCAGCGGGGAGACGATCACCGTCGGCCCGGCGCCGCGGGCCCGGAGCAGGGCGGTGGAGATGAAGTAGACCGCGGACTTCCCCCAGCCGGTGCGCTGGACGACCAGTGCGCGGCGGTGGTCGACCACGAGGGCCTCGATCGCCGTCCACTGGTCCTCGCGCAGGCTGGCGGCGGGGCCGGCCAGCTCGCGCAGGACGGCCTCGGCCCGCGCCCGGACCTCGGCGCGGTCGGCGGTGGCGGTGGTGTGGATGTCGGGCTGCTGCATGGCGTCGATGTAACCCCATGCCGCCGACAAGGGGCGAATGCGGGTGGGGTGGTGGAGTGGAAGGCCGGGTGTATTTCATCCGCTGATCCGCTGAACGGCCGCCAAAATTCACTCTCCGGAGTGGCCGTTCTGTGCTCCGATCGAGCGAAGGAAAATTCGGGGGCCGAGTTATCCACAGGAAAAAAGAAAGTGCCGGAGCCGTTCTCGCATTGCGCCCACGCTTACGGCCATGAACGCGATGAACAACGAACACGTCACCCTGTCCCTGGGTCCGGCTTCCGAGCAGCGGCCCGTCGTCATGCGCGGTCCGGCCGATATGGCCGAGCTGTTGCCCTATCTCCTGGGGTTCTACCCCGACGACAGCATCGTCGCGGTGGGTCTCCAGGGCCCCGACCTCCACCAGGGCGGGGTCATCCGGGCGGATCTCCCGCTCTCGTCCGCGGACTGGCCGGCGGCGGCGGAGGAGACGGCCGCCCTGCTGGTCGCCCTCTCCGAGCGGCACGGCGGCCGGCCGCTCGAGGTGCTCCTCTACCTCTGCCAGGATCCGGTCACGGCGCACGCCCCGCCCGCGGTGGACGAACTGCGGCCGCTGGCCGACCAGCTGCGCGCGGCCTTCGGGCGCAGGGGAGTGGCGGTCAAGGAGTCGCTGTGCGTCTCGGACGGCCGCTGGTGGTCCTTCCTCTGCCGCCGGGAGGGCTGCTGCGATCCGGCGGGCAACCCGGTGCGGCGCGGGCCCGATCCGGGCCCGGCGGCCGCCGCCGCGACGGTGGCCGGCCTGGTGCCGCGCGGCAGCCGGAAGGCGATCGTCGGCGCGCTGGCCCCGGTCGGCCCGCCGGCGGACGCCGCGCAGCGCGAGGCGCTCGCCCGCGCCGAGCCGCTCGCCGGGTCGGTCTCCCGGGAGCAGGGCCTCGAACTGCTGGAGCAGGCCTTCGCCGAGTTCGCGGCCGGTGCCCGGGAGCTCGACGAGGAGCGGACGGCCCGGCTGCTGTTCGCCCTGCGCGACCGCCTCACCCGGGACCGCGGCGTCGAGTTCGTCCGGCCGGCCGAGCTCGCGCCCGCCGAGCGGCTCTGGCGCTTCCTCGCCCGGCGGGCCGTCCCGCCGTACGAGGGCTGCGCGGTGGCCCCGCTCACCCTGTTGGCCTGGGCGTCCTGGGTCGCGGGGGACACGGCCACCGCCCGGGTGGTGCTCGGCCACGTCCTGCGGCTCTCGCCGGGCTACCTGCTGGCGGAGCTGTTGTACGAGTCGATGAACGACGGCATGACGCCCGGGGCGCTGCTGTCCGCCGTCGAGGCCCAGCGGCGGCGGCGCGAGGAGCGCGCGGCGGCGGTGCGGCGCGGCTCCGGGCCCGCGGCCGACGACGGGCCGGGGGCACCGCCGGGTGCCGAGCGGGCCCCGGGCGGCGAACCCGGGCCGCGCTCAGGCTCGACGGGCAAGGCGCGCCGACGGCACCGGGGCGGGCGCCGGAAGGGCGGTTCCGCGGCCCCGACCCCGACCGCGGCCCCGACGCCGACGCCGGCTCCGGCTCCGGCTCCGGAGGATCAGCGCCAGGGCGGCCCCGACCACCCCGGTGAGCCGGGGCCGGCCGGTCGACCCAGGGGCTCGGTCGCCCTGCTCCCGGCCCCGGGCTGCGGGCCGGAGGCCGGGGCACGGCCCACCCGGGGTGTGCGCCTCGGCCGGGCGGCGGCCTGCGCCTCGGCCGCCGTCCGGTCCGGTACCGGCCTGCACCGGTGCCGCGGTGCCCGACAGGGGGCGAGAGGAGCCCACCGTGCGCACTGAACCGCCCGCCGCCCCACCGGTCGGCAGGGTGCTACGCCTCCCCGTGCGCCATCTTGATCAGCCGGTCCAGCACCTTGCCGCCGCTCGTCCGCAGGCCGTCGTGCTCCCACTCGTTGGTGATCCAGGTCCGCAGCCCGCGCACCGCGCGGGCGGTCTCCAGCGAGTCGGCGGTGTCCACGTACATGTCGTCGTGGTACACCGCCGCCACGACGGGCACGGTGTTGGCAGCCAGCCGCGCCGGGTCGTAGAGGTCGGGCCAGTCGGTGCGGGCGGCGAGCAGGTCCGCGGTCTCCTTGAGGGGGCGCAGCGCCGGGTCGGTGTCGAACATCCAGGGGTAGATCATCTCCCCGGTGAACTGCACCGGGCCGTCGCCCTCCAGCGCGGCCCGGGCGTCGAACTGCGGGAACTCCTTGCGGACCCGCTCCGCCGACCAGGCGGTGCCGCCCTGGTCCACCGAGCGCTGACCGTAGATCGACTCGTGCAGCACGGCGTACAGCGGGCCCTCGGCGAAGGAGAGCCGGGCCTGGACGCCGGCCAGGAAGGTGTCGGAGAGCTCGGCCCCGGCCGGGCCCTCCACCCAGGCCTCCTCCAGGAGGTAGTGCAGGGCTCCGGAGCCGCTGCCCCCGCCGAGCATCATCCCGAGCACCTGGAAGGCCTCGACGGTGAGCAGTCCGCCGTCGGGCAGCGTGGCCGGGGAGTCGGCCAGGTGGGCGGCGATCCGCCGGACGGCCTCGACGTCCTGCGGGAAGCGGGCGTAGTGGTCCTCGTTCTTGCGGACGACGCGCGGGTAGGCGGCGCGGTAGACGTCGTCCGCCGAACTGCCGAGGCCGGAGAGGCCACCGGTGATGAAGGCCTCCGTGAGGCCTTCGGGAGCGAAGGAGAGGTAGGTGAGGGTGCAGAAGCCGCCGAAGCTCTGGCCGAGCACGCTCCAGCGCCGGTCGGCGCCGAGCAGCCGGTGGCGGATCAGCTCGGCGTCCCGGACGATGGCGTCCGCGCGGAAGTGGGCGAGGTAGTCCGCCTGCTCCTGCGGGCCACCGCGACGGGCGAGGGTCTGCCGGGTCGCGGGGGTGGACCGGCCGGTGCCGCGCTGGTCGAGCAGCAGCACCCGGTAGTCGTCCAGGGCGCGCTCCAGCCAGGCGTCCCGGCCGAGCGGGCGGGCGGCCTTGCCGCCAGGGCCGCCCTGGAGGAACAGCAACCAGGGCAGGTCGCCGCGCTCGCGGCCGGAGGCCACCACCTCGCGGGCGTAGACCTCGATCTGCTCGCCCTCCGGGGAGGCGTGGTCGAGCGGGACGTGGAAGACGTGGTCGGTCGTGACAATCCCGGGCAGCCGGCTGACGGTGGACATGCAACTCCTCGGTCTCTGCTGGTCACAGCGGTTGCGTCGCGGTTCACGGGGTCACCGGGTACGGGCGCCGCGACCCCCGCACCGTATCCTGACCGCGGTCGAGCACCGGTTCGACCGCCTCCGCCCAGCGGACCGGGCGGCCGGCAGTGCCCCGGCCCCGGAGTGCGGCCCGGGCCAGGGGCGGCTCCGAGCCCCTGGGGAGGCCTCCGGTGACGGCCCGGCAGGGGCGGCGCCACCGTCCGGCGGCCGGGCGCGACCAGCGGCAGCCCCGGCGGGCGTGACCTGGCGGCGGTGCGCGGCGTTCACCCCCCGGGGCCCTGCGTCCGGCGGGCGCGGGTCGCGGGGCGGGGTGGCACGGGCGGGGCGTCACCGGTAGGCCGGAGCGCCGGGTGTGACGGCGTACCGGGCACGACGGGGGTGCCCGACGCGAAAGGCGCGGAGCGCCGGTACCGGACCGGTACCGCACACCGCATGGCACGGCCCACCGTCGGGTACGGCCAGACACGGCACGACCGCCGACGGGAGCGTCCCCGTCGGCCGGGCACCACCAGCACGCGATCGAGCATGCTCGCGGCCCACCGGCCTGACGGCCACCGGACCGCCGAGGGGAGGAGAGTCCGGTGACCGCCATGAGGCCACTGCAGGCCATGCCGGCCGAGAGCGTGGTCGGCGCGCCCAGACCGGTCGGCCGGCCCGACCAGGTCCCGCCGACCGGGCCGGCAGGCGCACCCGCCAGCCCCGGCCGACCGGCGGCCCCGCCGCGCCCCCAGCCCCCGGCCGTCCACCACGCGCTGCTCTGCGTCAACGCCCCCGCGATGGCGGCCTCCGGCCCGGACGGCCAGCTGCGCGGCCACGGTCTGCACGGCTTCTACCGCAACGGCGTCCGGGTG
This sequence comes from Kitasatospora sp. NPDC059827, assembly GCF_042731675.1. Lineage (NCBI taxonomy): Bacteria > Bacillati > Actinomycetota > Actinomycetes > Kitasatosporales > Streptomycetaceae > Kitasatospora > Kitasatospora sp. NPDC059827. Next base: position 11,745 of record NZ_JBHWIV010000046.1, read on the forward strand.
TTGGCCCGGATGGAGCTGCGGCTGGGCGGGATGGAGCCGCTGCCGCTCCAGGGCACCCTGACCAGCACCGCCCAGGCCCGCTTCCTCGGCGCCGTCCGCCTCCCCGGCGACCCCGACCCGGACCCGGCGCTCACCGTCGAGCGGCTGCGCCACGCGGACGGCGTGGAGACCGTCACGGTGCGCAACACCGGCGCCCGGCCCGCGCGGCTGCCACTGGAGATCGCCCTCGGCACCGACCTGGGCCCGGTCGCCGAGATCGCCGCCGGGCACCGCCCGCCCGACCTGCCCGGCCAGGTGCAGTCGGCCGGGCTGCGCTGGTCCGGCCCGGTGCACAGCGCCGTGGTCGGCGCCAAGCCCTCGCCGCACGCCGTCCTCGCCGGGGCCGGGGTGCTCCGCTGGGACTTGGAGGTCCAGCCCGGCGCCCGCTGGTCGGTCGAGCTGCGGGTCGAACTGGAGAGTGTCCCCGGCGGCCCGCGCCCGCCCGGCGGGCGCGGTACCGGCGTCCCGCTGCCCTGGGCCGAACCGGAGGTGCGCAGCGACGACCCGCGCGCCACGCTGCTGGTCGACCGCTCCCTGGACGCCCTCGGCGGGCTGCTGTTCGCCGACCCGGACCGCCCGACCGACCTCTACCCGGCCTCCGGCGCGCCCTGGCGCTTCGGACTCGCCCCGGCCGACGCGCTCTGGGCCGCCCGGCTGGCCCTCCCGCTCGGCACCCGGCTCGCGGCCGGCACCCTGCGCGCACTGGCCCGCCGTCAGCAGCTCGCCGCCGCCCCCGGCCGCACCGAGGGCCTGCTCCCCGGCGCCCTGCGACACGGCGGCCCCGAGCTGCCGCCCACCTGCACGGCCACCGAGGCCACCCTGCTGTTCGTCACCGTGCTGGCCGAGGCCTGGCGCTGGGGGCTGCCCCGGGCGGAGGTCGCCGAACTGCTCCCGTCCGCTGAGCGGGCCCTGGCCGCCCTGCACGAGGGCCTGGTCGACGGCTTCGTCACCGACCTCGGCCGCCCGGTGGAGGACCGCGCCGCCCAGCCGGTCGCCGCCCGCGCCGAGGTGCAGGCGCAGGCCCACCGCGCCGCCCTGCACGGCGCCGAGCTCCTGGAGGCCTTCGGCAGGCCGGGTGCCGGGGAATGGCGGGCCTGGGCCGCCGGGCTGCGCGGACGCTTCCGCGAGCGGTTCTGGATCGACGACCTCTCCGGCGGCCGCCCCGCCGCCGGGCTGGCTCCGGGCGGCCAGCCGCTGCCCGCCGTCGCCTCCTCCCTGGTGCACCTGCTCGACACCGGGCTCGCCGCCGACGGCGGCCGGCACGAGAGCCTGCTGGACCGCGAGCACACCCGGCTGCTCGCCCAGAGGCTGGTCGCGCCCGAGCTGGACAGCGGCTGGGGCCTGCGCACCCTCAGCGCCAAGTCGCCCCGCTTCAACCCGCTGGGCCACCGCGGCGGCGCGGTGCGGATCCACGAGACCGCGCTGGCGATCGCCGGGCTCGCCGAGGCCGGCCACGAGAACGAGGCCGGTGCCCTGCTGGAGGGCCTGCTCGCCGCCTCCGCCCACTTCGAGGGGCGGCTGCCGGAGATGTACGCGGGCGAGCAGCGCACCCCCGGCTGCCCACCGGTGCCGCACCCGGCCGCCTGCCGCCCGGCGGCGGTCTCCGCGGCCGGAGCCGTTCACGCGGTGTTCGCACTCGCCGGAGTCCGGCCGGACGTCCCCGGTGGCCGGGTCCTGGTCCGCCCGGCCAGCACCGCCCCGCTCGGCGAACTCGAACTGACCGGCCTGCGGGTGGCGGGGGAGCCCTTCTCGGTGCGGGTGAGTCGGATCGGAGTGGCGATGGTGGAGGAGGCCCCCGCGCACCTGCAACTGGTCGCCCGCTGACACCAGCCCCTGACACCAGCCCTAGCCACGAGCTCCTGACACCACCTGCTGGGACTGCTCGCCGGGACCGCCCGTGGGCGAACCGTCTCGGACGGCCGGGGGCGGCTGCTGTGCGCTCCGCGTACGGGCCTGTGCTTATCGTCAGAGAGACGACTATGATCGTCGCCATGTCGCGCTACGATCCGTCGGCCTTCCCCCCGTTCGCTGTCACGGTTGACCTGGTGGTTCTGACGGTGCGCGACCACTCGCTCTGCGCCCTGCTGGTCAGACGGGGTGAGCCGCCCTACCAGGGGTACTGGGCGCTGCCCGGCGGCTTCGTCCGGCCGGACGAGGGCCTGGCCGAGGCGGCCTCCCGCGAGCTGGCCGAGGAGACCGGTCTGCGCGCCCACTCCGCCCCCGGCCACGAGGCGGTCGGCCCCGGCGCGGCCGGTGCCCACCTGGAGCAGCTCGCCACCTACGGCCACCCGCAGCGCGACCCCCGGATGCGCGTGGTCAGCGTCGCCTACCTGGTGCTCGCCCCCGACCTGCCGACCCCCCGGGCCGGCGGTGACGCCAGTGGCGCACGCTGGGCGCCGGTGGGCGAACTCCTCGGCGGGAGCCCGGCCGACGGAGTCCCGCTGGCCTTCGACCACGGCCTGATCCTCGCCGACGGTGTGGAGCGCGCCCGCTCCAAGATCGAGTACTCCTCCCTGGCCACCGCCTTCTGCCCGACCGAGTTCACCGTGGGCGAGTTGCGCCGCGTCTACGAGGCCGTCTGGGGCGTCGCCCTCGACCCGCGCAACTTCCACCGCAAGGTCACCGGCACCCCCGGCTTCCTCCTCCCCTCCGGGGGCACCACCACCCGTCAGGGCGGTCGCCCGGCGCAGCTCTTCACCGCCGGCGGCGCGACCGTCCTCAACCCGCCGATGCTCCGCCCCGACTCCTGAGCCCCCACCGAACGGCCCCGGCCCGGGGGCCGGACCGGTGGCGCCGGGGCACAGTGGCGGTGGACGCTTCGGTCACCGGACCGAAGGCCTGCGAGCCCTGGGAGCCCTGCGATGGCCGTCACCGACGACTGCGCCCGGCAGCGAGGCATCATCGAGACCTTCGTCGCGGACTTCGAGAACCTCACCGCGGCCACCGAACAGACCGAGAAGGAGCTGGCCGCGCTGAAGGCCGCGCACGGTGACCCGCAGGCGATCGCCTCCGTGGAGGAGCGGCTGAGCGCGGAGAAGGAGCAGTTGGCCGAGACCGCCGTCCAGGGCCGGGCCGCCGTCGACGAGTACCGAGGTGAGTGCGTCGGCCAGCCGCTCCCGCCCGGTGCCAAGGTCTTCGTGTCGCCGTAGGGCGCCCTGCGGACCCTTGTCGGACCCGCGGCCCACACGACCGTTCCCCGGGCCCCATCCCCGGGCCCCGTCCGCAGGCCCTGTTCCCCGGGCCCCGGGCCCCGCCCGACGGCCCCGGAACGGGCGGAGCGGGCGGCCCGTCGTAGCCGCCTCCTCCGGTGAATCGCAGGATCGGATTGTCCCCTGATCGGGTGAGGTGGGCAGGCGGTGGGCCCGTGGCGGTTCGGTAATGCCCGGAATCGGCGCTGCTGACCCCTAATGTGCTGGCGTCGAGCAGGTCGGCCGAGGGCATGGGAGCAGCCAGCGATGATCCAGATCACCGGACTGACCAAGGTCCATCGCAAGGGCGCCCCGCCCGCGGTGCTCGACCTGACCTTCGACGCCCGGCCCGGGATGGTGACCGCACTGCTCGGCGACGAGGGGGCGGGCAAGTCCACGGCGCTGCGGCTGATGCTCGAACTCGAACGCGGCCAGGGCATCACGCTCTTCGAGGGCCGCACCTACCGCCGGATCCGCCGCCCCGAGCGCGAGATCGGCGTGCTGCTGCCGGCCCCGGGGGAAGGCGCCGCGGCGGTGTCCGGGAACCCGGGCTGCAAGGCGCGCGGCCACCTGCGGATGCTGGCCGCGGCGGTCGGGGTCCCGACCCGGCGGGCCGACGAACTACTGGAGCAGACCCGGCTGGCCGCCGTCGCCGGACAGCGGCTGCGCACCTTCTCCCCGGGGATGCACCGCCGACTCTCGCTGGCCGCCGCGCTGCTCGGCGATCCCGGCACCTTGCTGCTGGACGCGCCGACCGAGGGCCTGTCCCCGCGCAACGTCGAGTGGTTCCACTCCTTCCTGCGCTCCTTCGCCGTCGCGGGCGGAACCGTGCTGGTGACCACCCGCACCCCGCAGGAGGCGGCCCAGCTGGCGGACCGGGTGGTGACCCTGGACCGTGGCCGGATGCTGGCCGACCAGCCGGTGGCGGAGTTCTGCCGGACCAGGCTGAGCCCCGAAGTGGCCGTCCGGGGGCCGCAGATGGCACGGCTCGCGGACCTGCTGGTCAGTCAGGGCGCCGAGGTCCGCCGGGACGGCGGGGCGGGGATCGCGGTGGCGGGCATCGACCGCACCGAGATCGGTGAACTCGCCTACCGCCACGGGATCCTGCTGCACGAGCTGGCCGACCGGGTGGTCGAGCAGCCGGTGCCCCGCGCCGCCCTGCCGGTGGCCTCCGGCCGCTCAGGCCGTCTCCCCCTCCAGCCGGAGGCCGAGGCCTCCGCCGAGGCCGCCGCTGATCCCGCCCCCGCGCTCGCCGCCGCCGAGCTCGCCCCCGCTGAGCCCGTGCTCCCCGCAGCCGTCGTCCCGGAGCCCGCCTCGGAGAGCCGTTCCCGCGAGGACGCGCTCCGGAGCACCCGGGCGCTCCCGGTCGCCGCCGTGACGGCCGCCCTGCCCGTTCTCGCCGCCCCCGCGCGGAAGCCGGCCCCCGCGCCCGCGCCCACCGTCGCCGTGGAGCGGCTCTTCCGCGACCGTCCCGCCCCGGCACCCGGGCCCCTCCCCGTCGAGCCCCTCCCCACCGCCCCGGTCCGCACCGTGGCCGAGGCCGCCACCGCGACCGCGACCGAGGCGGTGCCCCCGGCCGAGCCCGTGACCGTGCGCACGCCCGAGCCGCGGCCCGCCGTCGGGAGCGGGGCCGACCTGCTCACCGACGACACCGTCCGCCTCGGCCGGGTCATCCCCGGCAGCGGCCCCGCTGCCGCCCCTGCCGCCCCCGCCACCCCCGACGACCACCGGAGCGAGTGAACCGTGCGTGTCCTGGCCTACGAGCTGCGCCGCCTGCGCGGCCTGCGTTCCACCTGGCTGCTGCTCGCCGCCGTCCTGCTCTGCGACGCGGTCGTGGCCGCCGTCCTGGCGAGCCAGGCCCCGCCCGGCCCACTGGCCGGCCCGGCCGGGGTGCGCCTGCTGACCGCCGCCGTCCCGCTGATCCCGCTGCCCTTCGCGGCGCTCGGCGCCGGCGTGCTGGGCGCGCTCTCGTACGGCCACGAGGTGCGCCACCCGGGGCTGGCGGCCTCGCAGGTGGCGTACGGGCGCAGGGTGCGGCTGCTGCTGGCCAAGCTGCTGGTGGTCGGTCCGGTGGCGGCGCTGCTGGCGCTGGCCACCCTGCTGGTCGACCTGGTGGCCGTGCACCTCGCGCTGCCGGACGGCGTGACGGTGGCGGCCCGGACGGATCCAGGCGCGCTGTCCGGCGGGGCGTCCGTGGCACTGGGCGCCGTCGGGCTGGAGCGGCCGGCCGACCTGCCGGGCCTGTTCGCCCCGCTGGCGCCGGCGACCGGGCACGGGGTGCCGGGCGCGCTGCTGGCCTTCGTCCTGCTGACCGTGGTGGCCGCCTGGACCGGTGTGCTGACCGCCTCGCTGACCCGCAGCGCCGCCGCCGGGGTGCTGCTGCTGTGCGCGCTGCCGCCGCTGCTGGAGTCTGGCGTCGCCCTGCTGCTGCGGCGCACCGGCCGTCCGTGGCCGACCCGGGCGGCGGAGCTGCTGCCCTTCCAGTCCGGCGTCGAGTGGGCCTACGGCTGGGTGTACGGCGGAACGCGCGAGGCGGCGGCCGGGGGCGCGGCGTTGACGGACCCGGCGCTGCTCGCGGCGGTCGCGGCCCCCGCGGGGGCCCTGCTGCTGGCCGCCCTGCTCGTCCAGGCCCGCCGCCGCGCGCTGTGACCCACAGGCGACCCACCCCGTGGCCCTCGGACCCGCCGCCGCGGACCCGCCGCCGCAGACCGGTACCGCGGACCGGTACCGCCCGTCCCGGGGTGGTGCGCCGTCCCGAACCACCAAGATCGACCAGCAGTGACCGCAATGCGCGGTTCTTCCTGATAAGAAGTCAATTATCCAGTCACGGTCGATCACCCTTTCGTGTGCTTTTCACGAGAATTCTCAAGCTGCGCCTGCCGATCGCCGACAAAGGAGGCGTGAGTACCCTTGCGCACCCCACCATGACCCCCGCCCGTTCCGCCGACGGGCCGATCCACGGCCCCGGCGACCTGGACCGCTTCTCGTACGCCGACCGGCCGATGCCGCCGGCGCCCCGTTGGGAGGGCGCCGAGTCCGACATCGGCCGGGTCGGCCGCAAGACCACCAGCAGCCGCGGTCGCGGTCTGCACGGCCAGCTGGTCCAGCAGCTCGGCCAGATGATCGTCTCCGGTGACCTCGGCGCCGACCGTCCGCTCGTGCCGGAGGAGATCGGCCAGCGGTTCGAAGTGTCCCGGACCGTCGTCCGCGAGTCGCTGCGCGTGCTGGAGGCCAAGGGCCTGGTCAGTGCCCGCCCGAACGTCGGCACCCGGGTCCGCCCGGTCGGCGACTGGAACCTGCTGGACCCGGACATCATCGAGTGGCGGGCCTTCGGGCCGCAGCGGGACGAGCAGCGCCGGGAGCTGTTCGAGCTCCGCTGGGCGATCGAGCCGCTGGCCGCCCGGCTCGCGGCCGGCCACGGCCGGGAGGACGTCCAGCAGCGGCTGGTCGAGCTGGTCGAGATCATGGGCCACGCCGCCGCCCAGGCCGACCTGTCCACCTACACCCGGGCCGACGCCGAGCTGCACGTGCTGATCCTGCAGATGGCCGGCAACCGGATGCTGGAGCACCTGTCCGGGATCGTCTCCTGCGCGCTCCAGGTCTCGGGCGGTCCGACCATCTCCTGCGAGCGGCCCTCCGAGTCCTCGGTCAACCTGCACGCCCGGCTGGTGGATGCGCTGGGCACCGGCGACGGCACCGCGGGCGAGGCCGCGATGCGCGCGCTGCTCACCGTCCACCCCGAGCTGGAGCCCTCCGTCCCCGCCCCCCGGGAGCACTGAGCGGGCTGTTCTCCGCGAGCGGGCCCGCCGGGTGCGGGCCGCTCCGCCAGGGCCCTCCGGCCGCCGCACCGCGCGGCGCAGCCGGAGGGCCTTCGCGTGGAGGCGGCGTCCCGCCCGCGTCCAGCCCGCGCCCCGCCCGAGTTCTGCCCGCGCCCCGCCAATGTCCCGCGCATGACAATAGACTTCACCGCGAGTGCGCGATGATGGATGGCGGCCCGGGGTCGAGGGCACCGAACGGTGTGACCCGCGACACCAAGGCCATGCGTAACACTTGACGAGTAGCAGCGATGTCTCCTGAGCGGGAGCAGCTCCGGAATACTCCAACATGTCAGAATGCTGTGTTGGTCCGCGGCGCTGCTGCCGTCCTGCAAACCCAGTCCTCAAGCCCGAGTCGGTCGGAATCGACACCGCGCGTCCGACGCGCGATTTCCTTCCCCGCCCGCTCGGGCGGCCGGTACGGGTTCGAGTCCACTCATCGTCCGAGAGGTTGTTCGTGTCGGCCAGCACATCCCGTTCGCTTCCCCCCGAGATCGCCGAGTCCGCGGCTCTGCTGGCGCTCATCGAGCGGGGCAAGGCCCAGGGGCAGATCGCCGGTGACGACGTGCGCCAGGCGTTCGAGGCGGACCAGATCCCGGTCACCAAGTGGAAGAACGTCATGCGCAGCCTCAATCAGGTGCTGATTGAGGAGGGCGTGGACCTCATGGTCAGCGCGGCCGAGCCGGCCGGCGCCAAGCGCAAGAGCGTTGCCGCCAAGAGCCCCACCAAGCGCACCGCCACCAAGGCTGTCACCACCCGGACCCCGGCCGCTCCGTCGGCCCCGACCAAGCCGCCCGTGCGGATCGCCCCCGGCGCTCCCGTCGCGGCTCCGGCCGTCGCCGCCGCCGCGGCGCCCGCCCCCACCGTGTCCGCCGACATCACCGTCGTGGGGACGACCACGGTCGTCACCGAGGCGAAGGCCGTCGCGGCGAAGAAGGCCGCACCGGCCAAGAAGGCCGCGGCCAAGAAGACCGCAGCCCCCGCCAAGAAGACCGCCGCCAAGAAGACCGCCGGCGCCAAGGCCGGCAAGGGTGACGAGGAGCTCATCGGCGAGGAGGAGCTGCTCGAGGACGTCGCGCTGCCCGGCGACAAGGCGGGCGAGGAGGCGGAGCCCGAGGAGGAGTCGCAGGGCTTCGTGCTCTCCGACGACGACGAGGACGACGCGCCGGCCCAGCAGGTCGCCGTCGCCGGTGCCACCGCCGACCCGGTCAAGGACTACCTCAAGCAGATCGGCAAGGTCCCGCTGCTCAACGCCGAGCAGGAGGTCGAGCTCGCCAAGCGCATCGAGGCCGGCCTGTTCGCCGAGGACAAGCTCTCGGCCGCCGACAAGCTCGCCCCCAAGCTCAAGCGCGAGCTGGAGATCATCGCCGAGGACGGCCGCCGGGCCAAGAACCACCTGCTGGAGGCCAACCTCCGCCTGGTGGTCTCGCTGGCCAAGCGCTACACCGGTCGCGGCATGCTGTTCCTGGACCTGATCCAGGAGGGCAACCTCGGTCTGATCCGTGCGGTCGAGAAGTTCGACTACACCAAGGGCTACAAGTTCTCGACCTACGCCACCTGGTGGATCCGCCAGGCGATCACCCGCGCCATGGCCGACCAGGCCCGCACCATCCGCATCCCGGTGCACATGGTCGAGGTCATCAACAAGCTGGCCCGCGTCCAGCGCCAGATGCTCCAGGACCTGGGCCGCGAGCCCACCCCGGAGGAGCTGGCCAAGGAACTCGACATGACCCCCGAGAAGGTCATCGAGGTCCAGAAGTACGGCCGTGAGCCGATCTCGCTGCACACCCCGCTCGGCGAGGACGGCGACAGCGAGTTCGGTGACCTGATCGAGGACTCCGAGGCGGTCGTCCCGGCCGACGCGGTCTCCTTCACCCTGCTCCAGGAGCAGCTGCACTCGGTGCTGGACACCCTGTCCGAGCGCGAGGCCGGCGTGGTCTCGATGCGCTTCGGCCTGACCGACGGCCAGCCGAAGACGCTCGACGAGATCGGCAAGGTGTACGGGGTCACCCGTGAGCGCATCCGCCAGATCGAGTCGAAGACCATGTCGAAGCTGCGCCACCCGTCCCGCTCCCAGGTGCTGCGCGACTACCTGGACTGATCGGCGGACCGACCGGTCGGCAGGCCCGACCGGCGGCAGTACGTGACGAAGGCCCGGAACCCCACGGTTCCGGGCCTTCGGGCCGTTCGGGGGCGGTGCGTCAGCGTCCGGGTGGCGCTTGTCGCTCGTCCGGGTGGCGGCACGCCGGGAAGCGGTCGCCCAGTGTAGCCGGTCACCTACGCTGTGCCGGTTGCCTGCTGCCGAGCCTTGTGGAGTGACGGTGCTGACCGACCCGGACCCAGTCGACCTGCCGACCCCCGTCCCGCGCCGGAGCGACCGCGCCGTCGTTCCGGCCGTCGCCCGGACCGGCCGCCGCCTGCGGCGACGGGGCGCGCTGCTGGCGCTGCTCGCCGCCGTTCCGGTGCCGCTGGCGGCGCTCGGTGCGGCCGGCCCGGCGCAGGCGCAGCGCCGGGTCGTCGGGGGTGCCACCGTGAGCACCGCCGACCACCCGTGGATCGTGGCGCTGGCCAGCCGCCAGCAGTTCGGCAGCGGGCGCTCCGGCCAGTTCTGCGGGGGCGCGCTGGTCACCCCGACCAAGGTGGTGACGGCCGCGCACTGCTTCTACGACGAGGCCAAGGGCCGGGTGGACCGCCCGGGGCTCAAGGTGGTCGTCGGCCGGGACGACATGCGCGGCTCGGCCGGCCACGAGGTGGCCGTCCAGCGGATCTGGGTCCACCCCGACTACAACTTCGCCGCGAACATGAACGACGTCGCGGTGCTCACCCTGGACGAGTCGCAGGGCTCCCGGCCGGTGGTCGAGCTGGTCGGCCAGGGCGAGAGCGGGCCGTACGCGGCCGGGACGGCGGCGCAGGTCTACGGCTGGGGCGACACCAGCGGGCGGGGCGACTACTCGCCGGTGCTGCGCCGGGTGGACGTGCCGATCGTCGCGGACCAGACCTGCGCCCACGCCTACCCGGGCGGGCAGGACGGCAAGTTCGACGCCCGCGGCATGGTCTGTGCGGGCGAGGAGAAGGGCGGCAAGGACGCTTGCCAGGGCGACAGCGGTGGCCCGCTGATCGTGGCCGGCCGGCTGGTCGGGCTGGTCTCCTGGGGGACGGGCTGCGCCGAGGCGGCCCACCCCGGGGTCTACACCAGGGTGTCCTCGGTCACGGACGCGGTGCGCTCCGCGCTCTGATCATCGCCGAGGGTGATGGGGCGATGACGTCCTGACGCCGTTTCGGCTCCGGCCCGGGGCCCCGCGGTCCGGGTGGCGGTGAACGCGGGAGAGCGGTCGGGAGAACAGCGGAGCCGGGGGGTGGGGCCCCCCGGGGGGGGGGCCCCCCCCCCCCCGGGGGGGGGGGGGGGGGGGGCGCCCCCCCCCCCCCCCGGGGGGGGGGGGGGGGGCCGGGGGGGGGGCCCGGGGGGGGGGGGGGGGGGGGGGGGGGGGGGGGGGGGGGTTGGGGGGGGGGGGGGGGGGGGGCCCCCCCCCCCCCCCCCCCCCCCCCGGCTCCCCGGTCGCGCGCGGTGCGCGGCCGGACACAGCTCGACGCTGGCTGCTGGTGGCGGCGCCTGGGATCAGCGCTCTTCTTCGGCGGCCGTCGCGGTGGTGCTGGTGGTGAGACGGCCGCTCTCGTCCTGTATCTCCACGGCGATCTTCTTGAGCTCCGGCTCGAACTTCCGGCCGTGGTGGGCGCAGAAGAGCAGCTCTCCACCGCTGGCGAGTACGACGCGCAGGTAGGCCTGGGCGCCGCAGCGGTCGCAGCGGTCCGCCGCGGTGAGCGGGCTCGCAGGTGTCAGAACAGTAGTCACGTCGCCTCTTCTCTAGCTCGACGAGCTGTCGTACCAGGGTCAACATCCAACCAGGCCGAAAACGTTCCCGCTCGTGGCTTTTCTTCTCTGAGGATTCTGCTGTGTTGATGAGGAGGTGCCCCGGGCGTCGGTGGTTCATGCGTACCGAATCCCGGGATCCGCCCGTCGCTCGAACGTCCGATCGGGACCGGGGTCGAGGTCCGCGTAGCATAATCCTCTGCCGGGTTGGAGCATAAGCCCCGTCCCGGGCCCCGGTAGCCTGCATAACGGCAGTTCCGGAGCCTGCGCCGGACCCCACGATCCGCCAGGACCGGTGGTACCGGGAGGAGATGGCGCCCCCGGGGCCCAAGCCCGGGCGCGGTCCTTGTTCGCGCAGCGCGTACAAGCTGCGCGGGGCCGGCCCGCCGTGCTGTGCACCCGTCGCAGGGGTGCGAGCACACAGAGCGACGACTGTCGGTGCGGCGTGCTGCACTGGCGGTTGGTCCGGATGCGTCCGGATGTGACCGATGAGACAGAACTTCACCGAGGAGAGTGCCGCGTGAGTGCCGAAACGACCGTGCCGTCCGCGCTGCTGGCCGGCGACGACGGTTCCAACTACACCGCGCGGCACCTGCTCGTCCTGGAAGGCCTGGAGGCCGTCCGCAAGCGCCCCGGCATGTACATCGGCTCCACGGACAGCCGCGGTCTGATGCACTGCCTCTGGGAGATCATCGACAACTCGGTGGACGAGGCGCTGGGCGGCTACTGCGACCGGATCGAGGTGCTGCTGCACCCGGACTCCTCGGTGGAGGTCCGCGACAACGGCCGCGGCATCCCGGTGGACGTCGAGCCCAAGACCGGGCTGTCCGGCGTCGAGGTCGTGATGACCAAGCTGCACGCCGGCGGCAAGTTCGGCGGCGGCTCCTACGCGGCCTCCGGCGGTCTGCACGGCGTCGGCGCCTCGGTCGTGAACGCGCTCTCCGCGCGGCTGGACGTCGAGGTCGACCGCAGCGGCCACACCCACGCGATCAGCTTCCGCCGCGGCACCCCCGGCATCTTCACCGAGGCCAGCCCGGACGCGCCCTTCGAGCCCGCCAACGGCACCACCAGGACCCGCAAGGTGCCCAAGACCCGCACCGGCACCCGGATCCGCTACTGGGCCGACCGGCAGATCTTCCTCAAGGACGCCAAGCTCTCCCTGGAGCACCTGCACAACCGCGCCCGGCAGACGGCCTTCCTCGTCCCCGGTCTGACCATCGTCGTGCGTGACGAGCGGCTCACCGAGAGCGAGCAGGTCGAGGAGTCGGTCTTCCGCTACGACGGCGGCATCGCCGAGTTCTGCGAGTTCCTGGCCCCCGACAAGCCGGTCAGCGACGTGGTGCGGCTACAGGGCGAGGGCACCTTCAAGGAGACCGTGCCGGTCCTGGACGACCTCGGCCACATGACCCCGACCGAGGTGACCCGCCACCTCGGCGTGGACATCGCGCTGCGCTGGGGCACCGGGTACGACACCACCCTGCGCTCCTTCGTCAACATCATCGCCACCCCCAAGGGCGGCACCCACGTCACCGGCTTCGAGCGCTCGCTGGCCAAGACCGTCAACGAGGCGCTGCGCGGCGCCAAGCTGCTGCGCGTCGCCGAGGACGACATCACCAAGGACGACGCCACCGAGGGCCTCACCGCCGTGGTCACCGTCCGGCTCGCCGAGCCGCAGTTCGAGGGCCAGACCAAGGAGGTGCTCGGCACCTCGGCGGCCAACCGGATCGTCGCGTCCGTCGTCGCCAAGGAGCTCAAGGCCTTCCTCACCTCGGCCAAGAAGGACCAGAAGCAGCAGGCCCGGGCCGTGCTGGAGAAGGTCGTCGCGGCCGCCCGCACCCGGGTCGCCGCCCGGCAGCACAAGGAGGCCCAGCGCCGCAAGACCGCGCTGGAGACCAGCTCGCTGCCCGCCAAGCTGGCCGACTGCCGTAGCGACGACGTCGACCGCAGCGAACTGTTCATCGTCGAGGGCGACTCCGCGCTCGGTACCGCCAAGCTCGCCCGCAACTCCGAGTTCCAGGCGCTGCTGCCGATCCGCGGCAAGATCCTCAACGTGCAGAAGGCCTCGGTGAGCGACATGCTCAAGAACGCCGAGTGCGCCGCGATCATCCAGGTGATAGGGGCCGGCTCGGGCCGCACCTTCGACATCGACCAGGCGCGCTACGGCCGGGTGATCTTCATGGCCGACGCCGACGTCGACGGCTCGCACATCCGCACCCTGCTGCTGACCCTCTTCCACCGCTACATGCGGCCGATGGTCGAGCAGGGCCGGGTCTTCGCCGCCGTCCCGCCGCTGCACCGGATCGAGCTCACCAGCCCCAAGCGCGGCCAGGAGAAGTACCACTACACCTACTCCGACGCCGAGCTGCGCTCCACCCTGCTGGAGTTCCAGCGCAAGGGGCAGCGCTGGAAGGAGCCGGTGCAGCGGTACAAGGGCCTGGGCGAGATGGACGCCGACCAGCTGGCCGAGACCACCGTGGACCCGCGCCACCGCACCCTGCGCCGGATCAACCTGGGCGACCTGGAGCAGGCCGAGAAGATCTTCGACCTGCTGATGGGCAACGACGTCGCCCCGCGCAAGGAGTTCATCGTGGACTCGGCGGCCACCCTGGACCGCTCCCGCATCGACGCCTGACGCGGCCGGCCGACGGGGGCCCTCCACCCACGGGTGGAGGGCCCCCGCGCCGTCGGTTCCACCCGGGGTCCACCCCGGCTCCGATCAGCGGGGAGCGCCGGATCCGTAGCGTCGGAGAGGTCAGCAACACGCCTCTCCCGGGACGGAGAATCCGATGGGATCCCTCGCCAACCTCCTCGTGATCGCCGCGGTGGTGGTTCTGGTCGTCGGACGCCAGATGCGCGTCCAGCGACTGGACACCGAACGCCGCTTCTGGCTGCTCCCGCTGATCCTGGGCGTGCTCGCGCTGCGCGACCCCCAGATCATCGACCACCAGCACACCGCGCTGTCGGGCGCCCTGCTCGCCGCCGGGCTGGTCACCACCCTCGCGATGGGGACGGTCTGGGGCTGGACCGTCCGGGTCTGGCGGGCCGCCGACGGCAACGTCATGGTCAAGGGCACCAAGGCCACCCTGGCCGCCTGGGGCGGCATGGTCGTCGTCCGGATCGGCCTGTACGCGGCCGGCTCGGCCCTGGGCGTCCACCAGGCGGGCAGCTCGCTGATGCTCGGCATGGCGGTCCTGCTGCTGGTCCGCTCGCTCGTGGTCAACTGGAGGGCCCGGACGCTGGAGCCCGCGCGGGCGACCGCCCTGCTGCACTGAACCGTCGCCGTGAGCACCGAGGAGGCCCCTTTGCCCGGGTGGTACTGGACCCGCTGGCAGTCCCGGGAGGGACTGGAGCGCGAGGCCGAGAGCCGACCGCGGCGGGTCCTCACCGTGTTCGGCCGGGCCGTCCTGCTGGTCGTCGTCGGCTGGGCGACCTTCTCCGGCGGCAGGTACGCCGGCTGGGCGGCTGCGGCCGCGGCGGCCGGGCTGGTCGCGGCCGTCGCCCTCAGCGTGCTGTACCTGAGGGTCAGCCGGGAACAGCGCCCCCTCCCCTCGTACCTGCTGGCCGCGGTGCTGATCGGCGCCGGCTGGCTCGCCAACCAGGGGCAGGCCTACACGCTGGCCGACTTCCTCTGGATCGGGCTGGCCGTCACGTCCCTGATCCGGCTGCCGCCCGCGCCGGCCCTGCTCACCGCGGCGGCCGCGCTGGCCTCGTACACGGCGGCCTCCCCGGCGAGTTGGCTCAGTGTGGCCGCCACCGTCGGAGGGTCGCTGCTGGTCGGCTTCCTGCTGCGGCTGGACATCGAGGCCCGCGGCACCGCCCGTCGGCTGCTGGTCCAGGAGCGCGCCGTCCGGGCCGCCGAGGCGGAGAGCGCGGCGCTCGCCGAACGGGCCCGGATCGCCCGGGAGATCCACGACGTGCTGGCCCACAGCCTCTCCGCGCAGCTGGTCCACCTGGAGGCGGCCCGGCTGATGCTGGACGCCGGGACGGACCGTGCGCAGGTCCGCGAACGGGTCGTGGCCGCACGGCGGATGGCCCAGGACGGGCTGGTCGAGACGAGGCAGGCGCTGTCCGCGCTGCGCGGGGAGTTCACCCCGGTCGGGGAGTTCCTGGTGGAACTGGCCGAGCGCGAGCGGGCCCCGCTCACCGTGACCGGTACGCCCCGGCCGCTGGCCGCCGAGGCCGGGCTCGCGGTGCGGCGCACGGCGCAGGAGGCGGTGACCAACGTCCGCAAGCACGCGCCGGGCGCCCGCTGCTCGGTCGAACTGCGCTACCTGGACGACGCGGTGGAGCTGGAGGTGCGCAACACCCGGGCGCCGCGCGGCCAGTCGACGGGTGAGCCGTCCTCCGGCGAACTGGCCGGGAGCGGCAGCGGGTACGGTCTGCTGGGGATGCGCGAACGCGCGGAACTGCTCGGCGGCACCCTGCTGGCGGGCCCGGAGGACGGAGGGTGGCGGGTGTTGCTGCGGGTGCCGGCATGAACGGCGGGGTCATCAGGGTGCTGGTGGCGGACGACCAGACGGTGGTGCGCGAGGGCATCGTGATGCTGCTGGGCCTGCTGCCCGGCATCGAGGTGGTCGGCGCGGCGGCGGACGGGGAGGAGGCCGTCACCCTGGTGGAGCGGCACCACCCGGACGTGGTGCTGATGGACCTGCGGATGCCGCGGGTGGACGGCGTCGAGGCGACCCGGCGGATCCGGGCCGCCCACCCGGGGACCGAGGTCGTGGTGCTCACCACCTACGCCGACGACGAGTCCCTGTTCCCGGCGTTGCAGGCCGGGGCGCGCGGCTACCTCACCAAGGACGCCAGCGGTGAGGAGATCGCCAAGGCCATCGCGGACGTCCGCTCGGGTGCGGCCGGACTCTCCCCGCAGGTCCAACTCCGCTTGCTGGAGCGGCTTTCGGAGGGGCCGGCGAAGAGCGGGTCGACCGCGCCGACCGCGCCGGCCGCTCCCGTCAGAGTGCCCGGGGCATCGGCCGCACCGGGCGTGCCGCCGGGCGGGAGGGGCGGTCAGCTGCCGGACGGGTTGACGCTGCGGGAGGCCGAGGTGCTCGCGCTGATCGCCGAGGGGCTCTCCAACGCGGAGATCGCCCAGCGGCTGTTCGTCAGCCAGGCGACGGTCAAGACGCACATCAACAACCTGTTCGCCAAGACGGCGGTGCGGGACCGGGCGCAGGCGGTCGCGTACGCCTTCCGGCACGGAATCACCGGTACGCAGCAGTAGTCGGATGAGCGTCCGTCAGATGATCGATCACCTCATTGAGTGAACGTATCTGCGATGGTCAGGGACGGTGTCCGGGGGCCTCCATGATGGTTGGGGTCAGAACGCCCGGCCCGCGCCCAGGAGCAGCAGTGCCACAGCAGCAGACCAGCAGTCCCGGACAGGGGCAGCGATTCGACTGGTGGGCCGCTCCGGCGGCCGCCGCCACTGCGTCCGAGCCGACTGCCACCCCCCGCCGAACGGCCGTACCGGGCCAGCCGGTTGCCACCCGTCCGGCCGCCGCCCGGTCGGCCGCCGCTCCCGAGCCGGTGGCCGCGCCGCCCGCCCCGGCCGTCGCCGCGCGGCCGGTCGCGCCACCCGCCGTACCGCCACGGGTACCGGCCGCCGCCCCGCCGCTCGTCCCGCCCGCCGTACCGCCCGTGGTGCCGCAGCCACCGGCAGCGGCGGTGAGCACCACCGACAGCACCGAGGTCTACCGGAACGTCCAGGCCAGCGCGGCCTTCCAGGACATCCGCCGCAGCTACCGCTCGTTCGTCTTCCCGACCAGCGGCGCCTTCCTCGGCTGGTACCTGATGTACGTCGCCGCCGAGGCCGCCGCGCCCGGCGTGATGCGCAGCCCGGTGGTCGGCCCGCTCAACGTGGCCTGGGTGCTGGGCCTGCTCCAGTTCGCGTCCACCTTCCTGCTCACCTGGCTCTACGCCCGCAACGCCCGGACCAAGCGCGACCGCGCCGCCCTGGGCCTGCGCTGGGACACCCAGGACCAGCTGCGGTGACCGCCACCACCGGCGTGCTGACCACCGCCACCCCGCCCCCCGTCGCCCCGGCCGGCCAGCACCACGGCCTGGCGATCGTGCTGTTCGCCGTGATCGTCCTGGTCACCCTGGGGATCACCCTCTGGGTCGGCCGCCAGGGCAGCGCCGCCGAGGACTTCTACACCGGCGGGCGCGACTTCACCCCGCTGCAGAACGGCTTCGCGCTCTCCGGCGACTACCTGTCCGCCGCCTCCTTCCTGGGCGTCGCCGGGCTGATCGCCCTGTACGGCTACGACGGCGTGCTGTACAGCATCGGCTTCCTGGTCGCCTGGCTGGTCGTGCTGATGCTGGTCGCCGAACTCGTCCGCAACGCGGGCCGGTACACCCTCGCCGACGTGCTCGCGCTGCGGCTGCGCCGCCGCAAGGTGCGGGCGGCGGCCGGCGGCGCCAGCGTCGTGGTCACCCTGCTCTACCTGGTCGCCCAGATGGTCGGCGCCGGCTCGCTGGTCGCCCTGCTGCTCGGCACCAACAGCGCCCAGGCCCGGACCTGGACGATCATCGCGGTCGGCGCGCTGATGATCGTCTACGTCACCATCGGCGGGATGCGGGCCACCACCTGGATCCAGATCGTCAAGGCGTTCCTGCTGATCGCCGGTTCGGTGCTGCTCACCGTGCTGCTGGTGGCCCGCTTCCACGGCGACCTGTTCGAGCTGATGCGCCAGGCCGCCCGGCACAGCGGCGCCGGTCAGCGCTACCTCGAACCCGGGCTCAAGTACGGCGCCACCTTCACCAGCCGACTGGACTTCTTCAGCCTCGGCCTGGCCCTGGTGCTCGGCACCGCCGGCCTGCCGCACATCCTGTCCCGCTTCTACACGGTGCCCACCGCGCGGGCCGCCCGCCGCTCCACGATGTGGGCGATCGGCCTGGTCGGCGGCTTCTACCTGATGGCCATCGCGCTCGGCCTGGGCGCCACCGCACTGGTCGGCTCCGCCGAGGTGCGGCACGCCAACGCGGCCGGGAACACCGCCGTTCCGCTGCTTGCCCTGGTGCTCGGCGGCGGCAACGGCAGCACCGGCGGGGTGGTGCTGTTCGCGCTGATCTCGGCGATCGCCTTCGCCACCATCCTCGCCGTGGTCGCCGGGCTGACCCTGGCCTCCTCCGCCGCCTTCGCCCACGACATCTGGGCCGGCGCCTGGCGGAGCCGGCCGGGCCGGCGCGGCGCGGAGCGCACCGAGGAGAAGCCGAGCGAGCAGCAGGAGGTGGTGGTGGCCCGGTTCGCGGCCGGCGGGATCGGCGCGGTGGCGATCGTGATCAGCCTTTACGCCCAGCAGCTGAACGTCGCCTTCCTGGTCGGCCTGGCCTTCGCGGTGGCCGCCTCCTCGAACCTGCCGGTGCTGCTGTACAGCCTGTTCTGGTCGCGGTTCACCGCCCGGGGCGCGGTCTGGTCGGTGTACGGCGGGCTCGTCCCGGCGATCGTGCTGGTGTTCTTCTCGCCGGTGGTCTCCGGTTCGAAGGTGGCGCTGTTCCCCGGCGTCGACTTCCACTGGTTCCCGCTGGAGAACCCCGGGATCGTCTCCATCCCGCTCGGCTTCCTGGCGGGCTGGATCGGGACGCTCACCTCTCCCGAACCGGCCGACGCGGACCGCTTCGCCGAGCTGGAGGTGCGGGCCCTCACCGGAGCGGGAGCGGCGTAGCCGCCGTGACCCGGGCCGGTCGGGCGTCCGGGGGCGGTTATGCCCTGGCGGGTCGGGCGTCCGGGGGCGGTCACGCCCGGGCGGCCAGCCCGTAGCGGTGCTCGGGGCGGCCGGTGTCGCCGTAGCGCAGGGTCAGCCGCAGCCGACTGTCCCGTTCCAGCTGCTTGAGGTAGCGCTGGGCGGTCGAGCGGCTCAGCCCGGTGGCATCGGCGACCTCCTGGGCGGACAGCGGCCGGCCCGCCCGGCGCAGCACGCCCAGCACCAGGTCGGTGGTGGGCGCCGAGTGGCCCTTGGGCAGTGTCCCGGCGGGCGCGGCGGCGCTGCGCAGGGTGGCGAACAGCCGGTCCACCTCGTCCTGGCCGGCCTCCCGGGCCGGGGCGGCCAGGGCGTGCCGCAGCTGGGCGTAGGAGACCAGCTTGTCCCGCAGCCCGGCGAAGGTGAACGGCTTGACCAGGTACTGCAGGGCGCCGTGCTGCATCGCGGCGTGCACGGTGGAGACGTCCCGGGCGGCGGTCACCATCATCACGTCGCAGGTCACCTGGCGTTCCCGCAGCCGGCGGACCAGCGCCAGG
Organism: Kitasatospora sp. NPDC059827; assembly: GCF_042731675.1. Taxonomy (NCBI): domain Bacteria; kingdom Bacillati; phylum Actinomycetota; class Actinomycetes; order Kitasatosporales; family Streptomycetaceae; genus Kitasatospora; species Kitasatospora sp. NPDC059827. Next base: position 30,891 of record NZ_JBHWIV010000046.1, read on the forward strand.
CCGGTCTCGTCCGGCAGGTGGTGGTCGAGCAGCAGGAGGTCGACCGGGCGGCGCTCCAGCGCGGCCAGCGCCTCTCCGGCCGAGTGGGCGGTGCCGGTGACCCGGAAGCCCGGCACCTTGGCCACGTAGGCGGCGTGCACGTCCGCGACCCGGAAGTCGTCGTCCACCACGAGTACGTCGATCATCACGCCTCCACGAGCTGAGTGGTGAGCAGGGCCTCGGGCAGTTCGACGGTGAACCGGGCGCCGCCGAGCGGGCCGGTGTCGAGCACGATCCGGCCGCCGGTCCGTTCGACCAGCCGCCGCACCATCGCCAGGCCCAGCCCGCGCGGACGGTGCGCGGGCGCGTCCTTGCTGGTCCACCCCTCCTCGAAGACCTGCTCGCGCAGCTCCTCCGGCACGCCCGGGCCGCTGTCCGCGACCTGCAGCAGCAGGGTGGAGCCGGCCGCCGCCAGGGTCACCTCCAGCCGCCCGCCCGGGCCCGTCCGCCCGCTGCCGCCGGGCACCAGCGCGTCCACCGCGTTGTCGATCAGGTTGCCGAGCACCGTCACCAGTGCCCGGGCGTCCACCACCGCGTCCGGCAGGTGCGCCGCCGGGGCGAGCACCAACCGCACCCCGCGCTCGTCGGCCACCGCCGTCTTGCCCGCCAGCAGCGCCGCCACGTGCGGGTCCTGCACCTGTTCGGCGATCCGCGCGGCGACCACGGCGTGCGAGCCGGACTGCTCCGAGATGAAGGCCACCGCCTGCTCGTGGCGGCCGAGTTCGAGCAGGCCGAGCAGGGTGTGCATCCGGTTGGCGTGCTCGTGGTCCTGGGCGCGCAGCGCCTCGGTGAGGCTGCGGGTGGTGTCCAGCTCGCGGACCAGCGACTCCAGCTCGGTGCGGTCGCGCAGCGTCACCACGGCGCCCTCGGCGGTGGCCGTCCGGTTCACCACCAGCACCCGGTCGTCCCGGACGGCCGGCAGGTCGGTGCCGGTGATCCGCCCGGTCAGCACGTCGGCCAGCCGGCCCGGCGGCAGCACCGCGGCGATCGGGCGGCCGGTGCACTCCCCGGGCAGGTCGAGCAGCCGCAGGGCCTCGTCGTTGGCCAGCCGGATCCGGCCCCGTTCGTCCAGCGCGACCAGGCCCTCGCGGATGCCGTGCAGCATCGCCTCGCGCTCGACCAGCAGGGCGGAGATGTCGGCCAGCGCGATGTTGTGGGTGCGGCGCTTGAGCCGGCGGGCCAGCACCAGGGTGGCGACGGTGCCGGCGGTCAGGCCGGCGGCGGCGCACAGCAGGATGCCGGTGAGCATCTTCAACAGCCGGCGGCGGATCGAGTCGTCGCTGATGCCGACCGACACCTCGCCGACGATCCGGCCGTCCGCCGTCCGCAGCGGCACCTTGCCGCGGGCGGTGCGGCCCAGGGTGCCCTGCTGGATCGCGGTGACGCTGCGGCCGGCCAGTGCCGGCTCGGGGTCGGTGCTGACCCGCTGGCCGATCCGGCCCGGGTCGGTGTGCGAGAGGCGGATGCCGTCCAGGTCGGTGACCACGACGAAGCTGGCGCCGGTGGCGAGCCGGATCTGCTCGGCGTTGCGCTGCGCGGTGACGACGTCGCGGGCGTCGGCGGCCCGGGCGAGGGTCTCGTCGGTGGCGGTGGCCTGGGCGATGGACAGCGCCCGCTGCATGGCGTCGTGGTCCAGTTCGCTGCTGACCGGGGCCAGGAACAGCCCGGCGGTCAGGGCGGTGACGCCGACGGTGACGACGGTCTGGCTCAGCAGGAGCTGGGCGAAGACCCGGCGGGGCCAGTGGGGGAGCTTCATCCGGGCCTCCTCTCGGCGGCTGAGTGTGGCGGGGACCCACCAGGTGGGGGCCTGCTGGGCGGGGTCCTGAGGGGCGGGGTCCTGAGGGGCGGGGTTCTGCGAGGTGGGGTCCTGAGGGGTGGGGGCCGACAGGGACGGGGGCCGACAGGGGTGGGGTCGGGACACCCTATGTTTCCGACGTGTTTCTGTCAGCCCGCGTCCCCGCAGTTGTAGCGGAAGCAAAAGGAGCAGAACACCCCTCAATGCGGAGAAGTCGCACTACGCGCAGATGGCTCCCGCCGGGGCCGGGCCCGCTCCTACCTTTCCGGGGCAAGCACTGATCCGGGAGGAATGAATGACCGATACCCCGGCGATCGAGCTGACCGGCGCGACGAAACGCTTCCGCACCCCCTCCGGTGCGCTGCACACCGCCGTCCGCGATCTCGATCTGACCGTCGCCCAGGGCGAGTTCGTCGCCGTCGTCGGCCCCACCGGCTGCGGCAAGTCCACCACGCTGACCCTGGTCAGCGGCCTGGAGGAGCCCACCGAGGGCGAGGTCCGGGTGTACGGCGAGCCCGTGCGCGGGATCGACCCCAAGGTCGGGTTCGTCTTCCAGCAGGACGCCGTCTTCCCCTGGCGCACCGTGCTGTCCAACGTGATGGCCGGGCCGCGCTTCCGCGGCGTGCCCGCCGCCGAGGCGAAGGAGCGGGCCCGGGACTGGCTGGGCCGGGTGGGCCTGGCCGCCTTCGAGGACCGCTACCCGCACCAGCTGTCCGGCGGCATGCGCAAGCGCGTCGCACTCGCCCAGACCTTCGTCAACGACCCGACCATCCTGCTGATGGACGAGCCGTTCTCGGCGCTGGACGTGCAGACCCGCGCCCTGATGTCCGACCAGCTGCTGGAGCTGTGGGCCGGCACCGGCTCGTCGGTCGTCTTCGTCACCCACGACCTGGACGAGGCCATCGCGCTCGCCGACCGGGTCGTCGTGATGACGGCCGGCCCGGCCACCGTCAAGGAGGTCTTCACCGTCGACCTGCCACGACCGCGCACCGTGGAGGCCGTCCGGCTGGAACCGAGGTTCGTCGAGCTGTACCGCGAGATCTGGGCCTCGCTCGGCGAAGAGGTGCGCATCACCCGGGAGAGAGGAGCGGGTCGTGCCGCTTGAGACCGCGTCCGAGACCGCGTCGACCGCCGCCGGAAAGCCCCCGGCCGCCACGACCAGAACCGAGGCCCGCGAACGGGCCGCCCGCAACCGGAAGTTGACCGTCTACGCGGCCCGGCTCGGGGTGCTGGTCGCCTTCCTCGGCCTGTGGGAGGTGTGCGCCCGCACCGAGGTCATCGACCCGTTCAACTTCTCCCAGCCGTCCAGGATCTGGGACCAGATCTGGCAGTGGACCACCCACGGCACCGCCCAGGGCTCGCTCGGCGAGCAGATCGGCTACACCCTGTACGAGGCCCTCACCGGCTGGGTGATCGGCGTGGTCGGCGGTGTGCTGCTGGGCATCGCGCTCGGCCGGATCCGCTTCCTGGCCGACGTGTTCGGGCCGTACATCAAGGTCCTCAACGCCATCCCGCGGATCGTGCTCGCCCCGATCTTCCTGATCTGGTTCGGCCTCGGCCCGGCCTCCAAGGTCGCCTCCGCGGTGGTCCTGGTGTTCTTCCCGGTGTTCTTCAACGCCTTCCAGGGCGCCCGCGAGGTCGACCGCAACCTGGTCGCCAACGCCCGCATCCTGGGCGCCGACAACCGCAAGGTCACCCTCCAGGTGGTCATCCCCGCCGCCACCACCTGGATCTTCACCAGCCTCCACGTCAGCTTCGGCTTCGCGCTGATCGGCGCGATCGTCGGCGAGTACATCGGCGCCACCAAGGGCCTCGGCCTGCTGGTCGCCGCCGCCCAGGGCACCTTCAACGCGGCCGGGGTGTACGCCGCCATGACCATCCTCGCCGTCGTCGCGCTGCTCACCGAGGGGCTGCTGACCTTCGCCGAGAAGAGACTCTTCCGCTGGAAGCCCGCCGACGCGGGCGACGGCCGCTGAACTCCCCCCACCCGTACGTACCGAGAGGTTCCCCCACGATGCGCAGAGCTCTCACTGCCGTCCTCGCCGCCGCCCTGCTCGTCCCGCTCTCCGCCTGCGCCAACGACGCCGCCACCTCGACCCACGGCGCGGCCCCGGCCGGGCAGCAGGTCGACGGCCCCAAGGTCAAGATCATGGTCGGTGGCCTGGACAAGGTCATCTACCTGCCCGCGATGCTCACCCAGCGGCTCGGCTACTTCGCCGAGGCCGGCGTCAACGTCGAACTGCTCACCGAGCCGGCCGGCGTCAACGCCACCACCGCGCTGCTGGCCGGCGACGTCCAGGGCGCCGTCGGCTTCTACGACCACACCATCGACCTCCAGGCCAAGGGCAAGCACGTCGAGTCCGTGGTCCAGTTCGCCCAGGCCCCCGGCGAGGTCGAACTGGTCTCCGCCAAGCAGGCCGACGCCATCAAGTCCGGTGCCGACTTCAAGGGCAAGAAGCTCGGCGTCACCAGCATCGGCTCCTCCACCGACTTCCTCACCAAGTACCTCGCGGTCAAGAACGGCGCCTCCGTCAGCGACTTCAGCCCGATCGCGGTCGGCGCCGGGCAGACCTTCATCGCCGCCCTCCAGCAGGGCAGCATCGACGCCGGGATGACCACCGACCCGACCGTCGCCACCGTCCTCGACAAGGGCCTCGGCAAGATCCTCTACGACATGCGCACCCCCGAGGGCTCGCGCCAGGCGCTCGGCGGGCTCTACCCGTCCTCCTCGCTGTACATGAACACCGAGTGGGTCGAGAAGAACAAGGACACCACCCAGAAGCTCACCAACGCCTTCGTCAAGACCCTCAAGTGGATGTCCACCCACAGCCCCGAGGAGATCGCCGCGAAGATGCCCGCCGACTACGCGCAGGGCGGCGCCGAGCAGTACGCGGCGGCCATCAAGTCCACCCTGCCGATGTTCACCACCGACGGGGTGATGCCCGCCGACGGGCCCAGGACCGTGCTCGCGGTGCTCGCCGCCTTCCACCCGGACGTCAAGGGCAAGGAAGGGACGATCGACCTGGCCAGGACGTACACCACGGAGTTCGTCGGCAAGGCCGCCGGCTGACGTCCGGCCGTCGCGGTCCCGCGCCCACCCCCACGGGCGCGGGGCCGCCGTGGTGCTCGGATCGCCCGCTCGGATCGCCTGCTCGGATCCCCAGCTCGGTTCCCCCGCTCAGATCCCCCGTACGGAGAGCACGTCCATCCGCGACGGCGTCCCCGCCGCCTTGCCGCAGCTCTCCGGGCGCGCCGGCTCGCTCACCGACTCGATCACGTCCACCTCCCAGGCCCGCCCATCCCGGTGGATCACCGCCACCAGCCAGCGGCCCGGGCCGTCCACCCGCTGCGCCAGGGTCAGCGCGTCCACCCCGGTCTCGCCGATCGCCAGCCGCACCGCGTGCTCGGCCGCCTGGCCCGGCCGCTCCCAGCCCGAGCAGCCCCGCGACCACTCCGGCACCATGTGCCCGGCCGCCGTCGCCGCCAGCACCTCCTTGGCGCTCTCCGGCGTCAGCCGCCCGTACGCGTAGCCGTGCGGCAGCACCAGCATCGTGGGGGAGAAGCGGTGCCCGCCCAGGTGGGTGACCTCCCACACCTCGCTGTGCCCGGCCGCCGCCAGCTCCGCGGCCAGCGGACGGCCCAGCAGCGCGCAGCAGCGGTCCCGGCGGCCGTTGGTGCACACCAGCGCCAGCGGGCCGCCGACGTGCTCCACCCCGAAACCCGTGTGGTCACCGACGCCCAGCGCCGCGAAGTCCAGCGCCAGCAGCTCCGCCGGATCCGCCACCTGCGCGCGGCGGACCCAGCCGCGGCCCGGCACCGCGTGCGCCACGACCACCTCGTGCCGCGCCGTCGGCAGGCAGTCCGCGTGCCGCCCGGGGCGCCGGATCAGGGCGACCCGTACGCCGGTACCCGCCGCGGCGGCCTCCAGTGCGCGCCCGACCGCCCCGTCCAGGTGGCTCTCGCCCAGTGCCTTCGCGCCCCAGGGGCCGTTCTGCTCCAGCAGCAGCCAGGTGGTCGCCACCGCCGCCGTCGCGGTCAACGGCTCCGAAAGTTCACGCGAGAGGGTCGCACAGGTGCTCACCCGGGCAAGGCTACCCCCGGCGGTCCGGCCCGGCCCGGGGGCCGCGCAACGCCCGCGACCAGGCCCGGAGCGGCCCGGCCCCGGACGCGCCGGAGGGCGGGGCACCCGCAGGCACCCCGCCCTCCGACCCCGTCAGCGCGGGCGAGCCGTCACGCCGACCCCCGTCAGCGCGGGCGAGCCGTCACGCCGGGCCGGCCACCACCGCGATCGGCGCCGCCACCGGCGTACCCGAACCGTCCCGGCGCGGGTCGCGCTCCGGCAGGTCGACCGGCACGCCCTTGGCACCGGCGGCCCGGGCCGGGGCGGCACCCGCCCAGGCGAACGCCAGGCCGTCCTCGCCGCGCAGGAAGCGCTGGCAGCGCACACCGCCGGTCGCCCGGCCCTTGCGCGGGTACTGCTCGAACGGGGTGACCTTCCAGGACGACTGCTCGTCGCCCGACAGCGTGCCCGAGGCACCCGCCACCGAGACCACCACCGCGTCCACGGCCGGGTCCACCGCCGTGAACGACAGCACCCGGGCGCCGTCCGACAGCTTGACGCCCGCCATGCCGCCCGCCGGACGGCCCTGCGGACGGACCTGACCCGCCGGGTAGCGCAGCAGCTGGGCGTCCGAGGTGATGAAGACCAAGTCCTCCTCACCGGTGCGCAGTTCGACCGCGCCCACCAGCTCGTCGCCGTCCTTGAGGCCGATCACCTCGAACTCGTCCTTGTTCGCCGGCCACTCCGGCACCACCCGCTTCACCACACCCTGCACCGTGCCCAGCGCCAGCCCCGGCGAGGACTCGTCCAGCGTGGTCAGCGCCAGCACCCGCTCCCCGGCCTCCAGCCGCAGGAACTCCTCCACCGCGGCCCCGCCCGCCAGCGTCGGCGAGGGCATCGGCGGCAGCGCCGGCAGGTCGATCACCGGCAGGCGCAACACCCGGCCCGCGGACGTCACCACACCCACGTCCGCCCGCGCCGTGGCCGGCACCGCCGACACGATCACGTCGTGCTTCGCCCGCTTCTCCGACAGCTCGAACGGCTCACCGTCCGCCGTCCGGGCCAGCAGCCCCGTCGAGGACAGCAGCACCCGGCACGGGTCGTCCGCCACCTCCAGCGGCACCGTCAGCGCCGCGGCCGGAGCCGCCCCCGCCTCCAGCAGCACCGTGCGCCGCTCCGTCCCGAACTGCTTGGACACCGCGCCCAGTTCGGACGACACCACGCTGCGCAGCCTGGTGTCCGACTCCAGGATCTCGGTCAGCTCCGCGATCTCCGCGTTCAGCTTCTCCTTCTCCTGCTCCAGCTCCACCCGGTCGAACCGGGTCAGCCGGCGCAGCGGCGTGTCCAGGATGTAGCCGGTCTGCGTCTCCGACAGCGAGAAGCGCTCCATCAGGCGCTCCTTCGCCTGCTGGGCGTTGTCACTCGACCGGATGATCGAGATGACCTCGTCGATGTCCACCAGGGCCACCAGCAGGCCCTCGACCAGGTGCAGCCGCTCCTGCCGCTTGCGGCGGCGGAAGTCGCTGCGCCGGCGCACCACCGTGAAGCGGTGGTCGACGTAGACCTCCAGCAGCTCCTTGAGGCCCAGCGTCAGCGGCTGCCCGTCCACCAGCGCCACGTTGTTGATGCCGAAGGTCTCCTCCAACGGCGTCAGCTTGTAGAGCTGCTCCAGCAGCGCCTCCGGCACGAAGCCGTTCTTCACCTCGATCACCAGCCGCAGCCCGTGCTCGCGGTCGGTCAGGTCCTTGACGTCCGCGATGCCCTGCAGCTTCTTCGCGTTGACCAGGTCCTTGATCTTCGCGATGACCTTCTCCGGGCCGACGTTGTACGGCAGCTCGGTCACCACGATGCCCTTGCGGCGCGCCGTGACGTTCTCGATCGTCGTGGTGGCCCGGATCTTGAAGGTGCCGCGGCCCGACTCGTACGCGTCCCGGATGCCCGACAGGCCCACGACCCGCCCGCCCGTCGGCAGGTCCGGACCGGGCACGAACCGCATCAGCGTGTCCAGGTCCGCGCTCGGGTGCTTGATCAGGTGCCGGGCCGCGGCCACCACCTCGGACAGGTTGTGCGGCGGCATGTTCGTCGCCATGCCCACCGCGATGCCCGTCGCGCCGTTCACCAGCAGGTTCGGGAACGCGGCCGGCAACGCCAGCGGCTCCTGCTCGCTGCCGTCGTAGTTCGGCCCGAAGTCGACGGTGTCCTCGTGGATCGACTCCACCATCGCCATCGAGGCCGCCGTGAGCCGCGACTCGGTGTACCGCATCGCCGCCGGCGGGTCGTCGTTGCCCAGCGAACCGAAGTTGCCGTGCCCGTCGATCAGCGGCAGCCGCATCGAGAACGGCTGCGCCATGCGCACCACCGAGTCGTAGATCGACTGGTCGCCGTGCGGGTGCAGCCGGCCCATCACCTCGCCCACCACGCGCGCGCACTTCACGTGCGCCCGGTCCGGACGCAGGCCCATCTCGTTGGCCTGGTACAGGATCCGGCGGTGCACCGGCTTGAGACCGTCCCGCGCGTCGGGCAGCGCACGCGAGTAGATCACCGAGTAGGCGTACTCCAGGAAGGAGCCCTGCATCTCGTCCACGACGTCGACGTCGAGGATCCGCTCCTCGAAGTCTCCGGGCGGCGGGGTCTGCGAACTGCGGCGGGCCATCGCGGCGGGGCTCCCTTACGTGTCGCTGGCTGTGTCGTCGGCCGGACGCCGGGCGTCCGGTCCGGGCACCGGACGGGCTTCGCCGCCCCGGTTCCCTGATTCACCGTCCTACCGCCGCGACCCGTCAACCGGGCGCGACCGACAGGGCACGGCGCCCCCATTGTGGACCCTCGCGCCGACACTCCCGGTCAGCGGCCCTCTTCCGCCCCTGGCGAACGCCGCATCCGCGCGGACACAAACACGCTCCCCGCGCGTTGCACCACAATGGGGGACGCCACACGAACCCCGACATCGACGACGGGAAGGACCCGAGCGCATGGCCAACCCGGCCCCCGCCTCCAGCCGAGGCATCGCCATCACCGAGCACCGCCTGGCCAACGGCCTGCGCGTCGTCCTCTCCGAGGACCGACTCACCCCGGTCGCCGCGGTCTGCCTCTGGTACGACGTCGGCTCCCGCCACGAGGTCAAGGGCCGCACCGGCCTCGCCCACCTCTTCGAGCACCTGATGTTCCAGGGCTCCGCCAACGTCTCCAACAACGGGCACTTCGAGCTCGTCCAGGGCGCCGGCGGCTCGCTCAACGGCACCACCAGTTTCGAACGCACCAACTACTACGAGACCATGCCCGCCCACCAGCTGGAGCTCGCCCTCTGGCTGGAGGCCGACCGCATGGGCTCGCTGCTCGCCGCCCTCGACGAGACGTCCATGGAGAACCAGCGCGCCGTCGTCAAGAACGAACGCCGCCAGCGCTACGACAACGTCCCGTACGGCACCGCCTTCGAGAAGCTCACCGCGCTCTCGTACCCCGACGGCCACCCGTACCACCACACCCCGATCGGCTCCATGGCCGACCTCGACGCCGCCACCCTGGAGGACGCCCGCGCGTTCTTCCGCACCTACTACGCGCCCAACAACGCGGTGCTCTCCGTGGTCGGCGACATCGACCCCGAGCAGACCATCGCCTGGGTCGAGAAGTACTTCGGCTCCATCCCCGCGCACGACGGCAAGCAGCCCCCGCGCTCCGGCGAACTCCCCGACACCATCGGCCGCGAACTGCGCCAGGAACTCGCCGAGGACGTCCCCTCCCGCGCCCTGATGGCCGCCTACCGCCTGCCCCACGACGGCACCCGCGAGGCCGACGCCGCCGACCTCGCGCTCACCATCCTCGGCAGCGGCGAGTCCAGCCGCCTCTACAACCGGCTCGTCCGCCGCGACCGCACCGCCGTCGCCGCCGGCTTCGGCCTGCTGCGCCTCGCCGGCGCCCCCAGCCTCGGCTGGCTCGACGTCAAGACCTCCGGCGACGCCACCATCGCCCAGATCGACGCCGCCGTCGACGAGGAGCTCGCCCGCTTCGCCGCCGAGGGCCCCACCCCCGAGGAACTCGAGCGCGCCCAGGCCCAGATCGAGCGCGAGTGGCTCGACCGGCTCACCACCGTCGCCGGCCGCGCCGACGAACTCTGCCGCTACGCCGTCCTGTTCGGCGACCCCAAGCTGCTGAACGACGCCCTCCCCAAGGTCCTCGACGTCACCGCCGAAGAGGTCCAGGCCGTCGCCAAGGCCCGGCTCCACCCCGACAACCGGGCCGTCCTCGTCTACGAGCCGACCGCGACCGCCGCCGACGCCGCTTCCGACGCCGCTTCCGAAGAGGAGGGTGCCGCCGTATGAGCACCGACTACGTCCCCGCGATGACCTTCCACCCCCAGCCCCAGCCCGGCACCCCCGGCCCCTGGGCCTTCCCCGCCCCCGAGCGGGCCGCCCTCGGCAACGGCATCACCGTGCTGCACTGCCACCGGCCCGGCCAGCAGCTGGTCGCCGTCGAGGTCCTCCTCGACGCCCCGCTCGCCGCCGAGCCCGAGGGCCTCGACGGCGTCGCCGCCATCCTCGCCCGCGCCCTCAACGAGGGCACCGACACCCTCACCGCCGAGGAGTTCGCCGGCGAGCTCGAGCGCGCCGGGGCCACCCTCGACGCCCACGCCGACCACCCCTGCATCCGGGTCGCCCTCGAAGTCCCCGCCTCCCGGCTCCAGCGCGGCCTCACCCTGCTCGCCGACGCCCTGCGCGCCCCCGCCCTCCCGGCGGAGGAGATCGAGCGCCTCGTCGCCAACCGCCTCGACGAGATCGTGCACGAGCAGGCCAACCCCGCCCGGCGCGCCGCCAAGGCCCTCTACGCCGAGCTCTTCGAGGCCGCGGACCGCCTCTCCCGGCCCCGCAGCGGCACCGCCGACACCGTCAAGTCGATCGACCGCGCCGCCGTCAAGGCCTTCTACGACGCCCACGTGCGCCCCGCCACCACCACCGTCGTGGTGGTCGGCGACCTCACCGGCGTCGACCTCCCCGCCCTGCTGGAGAGCACCCTCGGCACCTGGACCGGCACCACCGCGGAACCCTCCGCCCACGCCCCGGTCACCGGCGACGACCACGGCCGCGTCCTCATCGTCGACCGCCCCGGCTCCGTCCAGACCCAGCTGCTGATCGGCCGGATCGGCCCCGACCGCCACGACCCGGTCTGGGCCGCCCAGATCCTCGGCACCTACTGCCTCGGCGGCACCCTCACCTCCCGCCTCGACCGCGTCCTGCGCGAGGAGAAGGGCTACACCTACGGCGTCCGGGCCTTCGCCCAGCCGCTGCGCTCCGCCGCCGACGGCAGCGGGCGCTCGCTGCTCGCCATCAGCGGCTCGGTGGACACCGCCTCCACCGCCCCCGCGCTCGCCGACACCTGGACCATCCTGCGCACCCTCGCCGCCGAGGGCCTCACCGACGCCGAGCGCGACGAGGCCGTGCAGTTCCTGGTCGGCGTCGCGCCGCTCAAGTACGAGACCGCGGGCTCGGTCGCCGGCACCCTGGCCGACCAGGTCGAGCAGTACCTCGCCGACGACTACCAGGCCGAGGTCTACCGGCAGCTGGCCGAACTGCCCACCGCGGCGGCCACCGAGGCCGTGGTCGCGGCCTTCCCGCCGGACCGCCTGATCACCGTCCTGGTCGGCGACGCCGCCGCCATCGAGGCGGACGTGCGGGCGCTCGGGATCGGCGAGGTCACCGTCGTCGGCTGACGCCCTCCGACGTCCCCTCCGGCCCGGTGGAGCGCCTTCGCTCCGCCGGGCCGGACGCGTTCCGGGCGTGTACCGGACGCGTTCGTAAATCCGTTGCGGGCCCGGCCCGTTCCGTGGATAGATGTTCCCCGACGCACACCACGTGCGAACTGCGAGCAGCGAAGGGAGGCGGTCACCATGCGGGTCGAGCAAGCCATACGACGACGCTCCCCGAGGCCGTACCTCCCATGCCTCGCCACGGCTGCCTGAGCGCACCCGTCCCCGAACTTCCCCGAGCCGCACCGGGATCGCATGCGCGCGGCACCCCACTTCTCGTGAACTCCCCGACCCATGGAGGTCGTTCGACCATGACGTACACCGAAGTTCCCGGCATCCGCGTCCCGATCCGGATGTGGACCGACCCGGCGACGGTCGAGGGCGCGGCCCTCCAGCAGCTGCGCAACATCAGCTCCCTGCCCTGGCTGCACGGCCTCGCCGTGATGCCGGACGTCCACCTGGGCAAGGGCGCGACGGTGGGCTCCGTCATCGCGATGAAGGACGCGGTCTGCCCGGCGGCGGTCGGCGTCGACATCGGCTGCGGGATGAGCGCGGTGAAGACCTCGCTCACCGCCAAGGACCTCCCGGACGACCTCTCCGCCCTGCGCTCCAAGATCGAGCAGGCCATCCCGGTCGGCCGCGGCCTGCACACCGACCCGGTCGACCCGGCCACGCTGCACGGCTTCCGCACGGAGGGCTGGGACGACTTCTGGCAGCGCTTCGACGGGGTGGCAGAAGCGGTCAAATGGCGTCGCGAACGGGCCATGCAGCAGATGGGAACGCTCGGAAGTGGCAACCACTTTTCAGAAGTGTGCCTGGATGAGACCGATTCTGTTTGGTTGATGTTGCATTCCGGATCGCGCAACATCGGCAAGGAACTGGCGGAGCACCACATGGGTGTCGCCCGCTCGCTGTCGCACAACCAGGGGCTTGTCGACCGGGATCTGGCGGTCTTCCTCGCGAGGACCCCGGAGATGGCGGACTACCGCCAGGATCTCTTCTGGGCGCAGGAATACGCCAAGAACAATCGAGCGGTCATGATGGCGCTCTTCCAGGACGTCGTCCGGGGCGAGTTCGCCAAGGCGCAGGTCACCTTCGAAGAGGTGATCAGCTGCCACCACAACTACGTCTCGGAGGAGCGGTACGACGGCGTCGACCTGCTGGTGACCCGCAAGGGCGCGATCCGGGCCGGCTCCGGCGACCTCGGGATCATCCCGGGCTCGATGGGGACGGGCTCCTACATCGTCCGCGGCCTGGGCAACAAGGCGTCGTTCAACTCCGCCTCGCACGGCGCCGGCCGCAAGATGAGCCGCACCGCCGCGAAGAAGCGGTTCACCACGCGCGACCTGGCCGAGCAGACCAAGGGCGTGGAGTGCCGCAAGGACAGCGGAGTAGTGGACGAGATCCCGGGCGCCTACAAGAACATCGAGAAGGTCATCGAGCAGCAGAAGGACCTGGTCGAGGTGGTTGCGCACCTCAAGCAGGTGGTCTGCGTGAAGGGTTGACAAAATGATGAGGCGCCCGGAGTCATTCCCGGGCGCCTCATCTACGAAGCTATCTTTCGTGGCTGGCAGCCATTGAGGCGCCACCGGCGGATATTGCAGCTCTTCTCGGTGCGACCGAGCCGTTCTGCTGCTGCTTTGATGTCGGGTGCCGCCATGAGGACGTCATCTTCGTCTTTGCTCCAGCTGCGTTTGATCATGCGCCTCACGCCCGAGGGCCGGACCCACGCCGCGGCTTCTGCGGCTGCGGTCCTCTTGCGGCGCAGCGCCAAGCAGTCGGGGTAGTAGATGTGGCCGAGGATGGTCACCGCCTCTTCCCTGGAGTAGAAGAGGTTGAAGATCCCGTCTCGCTTGTTCCGTCGGAATGTGCGTCGAGTGCCAGTGAGGCCGTCCAGGTAGCCATGGACGAACGTGGCGATGGCGTCGCTCTGCGTCGTAAGACAGACGAACGGGAGGTCCTGCGAGGAGCGACCCACCGAGCCGTCGGCGTCGATCAGTCCCCGCAGATAGTCGCGCTCGGAGAATGGGACGCTTGGCGGCGCGATGATTTCGGACTTCCGTCCGACCGGTAGGCCGAGTGCCTGCAGTTCCTCTCGGAACTCCCGGGCGCAGACGGTCCAGAGCACTGAGGTGTGGTCCGCCTTGAAGTTCGTCGTCCGCGTCCGGTAGCTGATGGTGCTGTTGTACGGGCAGAGCCGCTGGAACTCCTCCAGGATCGGGGCGTCCCGTGCGGAGAGTTCCACGGAGAGTCGACCGCGGTTGCGGGACTGTTCGGTGAGGTGTCCGTCCGCCTGGAGGAAGGCGAACATGTAGGCGTGCTCGGGTCGTTCGAGGTCGAAGAACGTCATGCCGCGAGCATCGGCGCCATTCACCGTTCGAGGGGGTCGAACGATCACCAGTTCGCTCAATGGTGTGGATACGACCGATTCCGCGAACAGAAGAGCCCGGCAGTGCTAGGCACCGCCGGGCTCTTCGCGTGTGTTGCGTGGGCTCAGGCCGCGGCCGGGAGCTCGTCGAGGCCTTCGGCGACGAGCTTGGCGAGGCGGTCGAGGGCCTCGTCGGCGTTGGGGGCGTCGGAGGCCAGGATGACCTCGTCGCCGCCCTGGGCGCCCAGGGCGAGCAGGCCGAGCATGGAGGCGGCGTTCACGGGGTTGCCGCCGGGCTTGGCGATGGTGATCGGCACGCCGGTGGCCGTGACGGCCCGGACGAAGACGGAGGCGGGACGGGCGTGCAGGCCCTCGGCCCAACCGATGGTGACGCGGCGCTCAGCCATGAGACGTGCCTTTCCGGTGAAGCTGGTCACGGCCGTGCTCGGGCGAGCGGGGGGAACGACCGTGTTGTCTAGACCAGTGTTGCACGCAGGCAACCCCTGCGAGGCGCCGCGTTCGGGACTTGTGATTGTTTCTTTTCGGGGCATAAGGCCCGGCCAGCGGCCCTGTCCACCCTGCCGTGGGCACGCGCCCGGCGCCATTCGGCTCGCCGCCGGATAACCTGACGAATGTGGAAGACCCCGCGGTGGCGAACCCCGCGCAACCCGACTATCCGCAGCACTGGGAAGCCGACGTCCTGCTGCGCGACGGCGGCACGGCCCGGATCCGGCCGATCACCCCCGGCGACGCCGGGCGGCTGGTGGAGTTCTACGAACAGGTCTCCGACCAGTCCAAGTACTTCCGCTTCTTCGCCCCCTACCCGCGGCTCTCCGACAAGGACGTCCGCCGCTTCACCCACCACGACTTCGTGAACCGGGTCGGCCTCGCCGTGGTGGTCCGGGACCACTTCATCGCGACCGTCCGCTACGACCGGATCGACGCCGACGGCCGCCCCTCCGAGCACGGCACCGACGCCGAGGTCGCCTTCCTCGTCCAGGACGCCCACCAGGGCCGCGGCGTGGCCTCCGCGCTGCTGGAGCACATCGCGGCGGTGGCCCAGGAGCGGGGCATCCGCCGCTTCCAGGCCGAGGTGCTGCCGGAGAACCGCAAGATGGTGAAGGTCTTCACCGACGCCGGCTACACCCAGCGCCGCAGCTTCGCCGACGGCGTGGTGCACCTGGAGTTCGCCCTCGAACAGACCGACCGCTCACTCGCCGTGATGCGCGCCCGCGAGCACCGCGCCGAGGCCCGCTCGGTGCAGCGGCTGCTGACCCCGCGCTCGGTGGCGGTGATCGGCGTCTCCCGCAATCCGCAGACCGTCGGCCGGGCCCTGCTGCGCGACCTGCTCGGCAGCTTCGACACCGAGTTCGAGAGCCGGTACGAGGCCAAGGGCGCCCCGCGCACCGTCTACGCGGTGAACCGCAGCGCCCCGCCCGGCACCGAGCTGGACGGCGTCCCGGTGCACCGCTCGATTCTGGACATTCCCGGGCCGGTGGACCTCGCGGTGATCGCCGTCCCCGAGAGCGTCGTCCCGGCGGCCGTCGCCGAGTGCGGCGCGCACGGCGTGCAGGGCCTGGTGGTGGTCACCGCCGGCTACGCCGAGACCGGCCCGGAGGGCCGCGACCGCCAGCGCGCCCTGGTGCGCCAGGCCCGCGCGGCGGGCATGCGGGTGATCGGCCCGAACGCCTTCGGCCTGATCAACACCGACCCCGACCACCCGCTGAACGCCTCGCTCGCCCCGCACCTGCCGGACCGCGGCGGCTTCGGGATCTTCTGCCAGTCCGGGGCGATCGGCGTGGCCCTGCTGGAGTCCGCCCACCGGCGCGGCCTCGGGGTCTCCTCCTTCGCCTCGGTCGGCAACCGCTCGGACGTCTCCGGCAACGACTTCCTGCAGTACTGGGCCGAGGACGAGGCCACCGAGGTGGTGCTGCTCTACCTGGAGTCCTTCGGCAACCCCCGCAAGTTCACCCGGATCGCGCGCCGACTGGCCACCGCCAAGCCGGTGGTGGTGGTCAAGGGCGCCCGCCACACCGGCAGCCTGCCGCCCGGCCACGCCGTCCCGGCCACCGCCACCGGCCTGCACGACGCCACCGTGGACGCGCTGTTCGAACAGGCCGGGGTCACCAGGGTGGCGACCATCACCGAGCTGTTCGACACCGGTGAGCTGCTCGCCCAGCAGCCGCTGCCGCCCGGTGACCGGGTCGCCGTGGTCGGCAACTCCGACTCGCTGGGCCTGCTCACCTACGACGCCTGCCTGAGCGCCGGACTGCGCCCGTGCACGCCGGTCGACCTCACCACCGCGGCGACCGGTGAGAACTTCCGGATCGCCCTGGACGTCGCGCTCGGCGACCCGGCCGTGGACGCGGTGATCGCCGTCGCCATCCCGCCGATCGGCACCTCCGCGCACGCCTTCATGGGCGGCCGGCTGACCGGCCCGGACGACCCCGAGATGGGCTCGGACGATCCGGAGATCGCCACCGGGCTGCTCGAAGCGGGCGAGCGGGCACGGGAGTTGGGCAAGCCCCTGGTGCTGGCCCACCTGGCCCTGACCGACCTGCCGACCCGGCTGCGCCCGGGCGGGATCCCGGCCTACGCGGCGCCCGAGCGGGCCGTGCGCGCCCTCGCGCACGCCGTGCACTACGCGCAGTGGCGCCGCCGCACCGCCGCGGCGGAGGAGACGGCGCGCGTCCCCGACCTGGACCGGATCGACGAGCCCGGCGCCCGCGCCCTGGTGGACGCGGCGCTCAGCACCCGCACCGCGGTCGCCGCCCGTACCCAGCCCGGCGGCGCCCGGATCACCCTGTCCGACTCCGAGGCCCGGCTGCTGCTGGCCCGCTACGGCGTCGACGTCTCGCCCACGCTGGCCGCCCCCGACGAGCGGGAGGCCGTCCGGGCCGCCGAGCAGCTCGGCTACCCGGTGGCCCTGAAGGCGACCGCCCCGCACCTGCGCCACCGCCCCGACCTGGGCAGCGTCCGGCTGGACCTGACCGGCGAGGAGGGCCTGCGCCGCGCCCACCGCGAGCTGGACGCCCTGCTCGGCGGCGCGGCCGGCGCCCAGCTGGTGGTGCAGCGGATGGCCCCGCGCGGCGTGGACACCGTGATCGGCGCCACGGTCGACCCGGCCGTCGGCGCGATCCTGTCCTTCGGCCTGGCCGGCGCCCCGGCCGAGCTGCTCGGGGACGTGGCCCACCGCCTCGTCCCGGCCACCGACCAGGACGTCGCGGGTCTGATCCGCGAGGTGCGGGCGGCGCCGCTGCTGTTCGGCTGGCGCGGCGCCGAGGCGGTGGACACCGCCGCGCTGGAGGAGTTGCTGCTGCGGGTATCGCAGTTGGTGGACGACGTACCGGAGATCGCCTCGGTGGATCTCGAACCGGTGGTCGTCGCCCCGCACGGGCTGGCGATCCTGGGGGCGCGGGTGCGGGTCGCACCGCTGCCCGTCCGCAGCGATCTGGGCCCGCGCGCGATGAGCACCCTGTAATCTTCCTTGGTTGCGCCTGCCCGTGGGCGCTGATGTCCGAAGCTCGGCGCCGCGCCGCCCGCTTCGTCGGCGGACCATGCCAGGATGGAGTTATGGCGAAGACCGGTACCACCACCACTCAGGACCTGCGCTCGGCGATCGAGCGCAGCGGCTACTACCCGGCCCTGGTGTCCGAGGCGGTCGAGTCCGCGGTGGGCCCGGAGCCGATCAGCTCCTACCTGGTGCACCAGGAGACGACCTTCGACTCCAACGAGGTGCGCCGGCACGTGACGGTGCTGGTGCTGACCCCGACCCGGTTCGTGGTGAGCCACACCGACGAGCAGTCGGGCGACGCGGGCAGCCCCGCCGTGCCGTTCGCCACCACCTCGACGGAGAGCGTCCGGCTGGACCGGATCGGCTCGGTCGTGCTGAGCCGGATGGTGGCGAACCCGGAGACGTACACGCCCGGGACGCTGCCGCGCGAGGTGGTGCTGACCATCGGCTGGGGCGCGGTGCAGCGCCTGGACCTGGAGCCGGCCGGCTGCTCGGACCCGAACTGCGAGGCCGACCACGGCTACACCGGTTCGGCGACGGCCGACGACCTCTCGCTGCGGGTGAGCGAGGCCGGGGACGGTCCGGAGACGGTGGCCCAGGCGCTGCTGTTCGCCCGGGCGCTGTCCGACGCGACGATCGACAACGGCCCGCGGGTCTGAGGTCCCGGCCGGGCCCCGTCGCGCCCGGCCACCGAGCCCCGCCGTTCCCGATCGCGCGCCCGCCCGCGGTCCCGCCCGCTACGAATCCGGTTCCATGTCCTTCGCACCCTCCGACGGCTACGACGCCTTCGAGATCCTCGACCCGGCCGACGCCCCCGCGCCCCCGTACGGCAGCGGCTCGCTCTGCGACCTGCTGCCCTCGGTGGCGGCGGGCCTGGGCGTCCCGGGGTTCACCGCGACGCTGCCGATCGCCCCGGCCGACCGGGCGGTGGTCTTCCTGGTGGACGGCCTGGGCTGGGAGCTGCTGCTGCGCCACCCCGAGTACGCGCCGTTCCTGTCCTCGCTGGCCGGGAGCTCGCTGGGCGGCTCCGGCCGGCCGCTGACCGCGGGCTTCCCGTCGACCACCGCGACCTCGCTGGCCTCGGTCGGCACGGGCACGCCGCCCGGCCTGCACGGCCTGGCCGGGTACACGGTGGCGGTGCCGGGCACCGACTACCTGATGAACCAGCTGCGCTGGCAGCCGCACACCGACCCGAAGGTCTGGCAGCCGTACCCGACGGTGTTCGAGCAGACCCACCGGGCCGGGGTGGCGACCGCCCAGGTGTCCTCCCCGCTGTTCGCCCAGACCCCGCTGACCAGGGTGGCGCTGTCCGGCGGGACCTTCCTGGGCCGTACCACCGGCGAGGAGCGGATGGACCTGGCCGCCTCCTGGCTGGCCGAGCACGACCGGGCACTGGTGTACACCTACGTCAGCGAGCTGGACGGCGCGGGCCACCGTTTCGGGGTGGACTCCGACGAGTGGCGGATGACGCTGGACGCGGTGGACCGGCTGGCCCGCCGACTGGCCGAGCAGTTGCCGCCGCGGTCGGCGATGTACGTGACGGCCGACCACGGCATGATCGACATCGCCCCCGAGGACCGGATCGACTTCGACGAGGACTGGGAGCTCGGTGCCGGTGTCGCCCTGCTGGGTGGCGAGGGCCGGGCCCGGCACGTGTACGCGGTGCCGGGCGCCGCGGCCGACGTGCACACGGTCTGGAGCGAGGTGCTGGGCGACCGGATGTGGGTGGCCACCCGGGACGAGGCGATCGCGGCGGGCTGGTTCGGCCCGACCGTCGACGAGCGGGTGTACCGGCGGATCGGCGACGTGGTCGCCGCGGCGCGCGACGACATCGCGATCGTCGCCTCCCGCAACGAGCCCGGCGAGTCCGCGATGATCGGCCTGCACGGCTCGATGACTCCGGTCGAACAGTTCGTGCCGCTGCTCGAAGTCCGGGGCTGAGGCGGACCCTTGACCCCTTCGCGCCCGAACCCCCTTGATGTGAAAGGCCCTTGCTCCACCCATGGCTGAACTGGTGTTCTTCTCGGGCACGATGGACTGCGGCAAGTCGACGCTGGCGCTGCAGATGGACCACAACCACGCCGCGCGCGGCCGGCAGGGCGTCATCCTGACCCGCAACGACCGGGCCGGCGCCGCCACCATCTCCAGCCGGCTGGGCCTGCGCGCCGACGCGGTCGAGGTGACGGACGACTTCGACTTCCACGGGCACGTGGTGCAGCGGCTCTCGGCGGGCGGTCGGGTGGACTACCTGATCTGCGACGAGGCCCAGTTCTTCGCCGCCGAGCAGGTGGACCAACTGGCCCGGGTGGTCGACGAGCTGGACATCGACGTCTACACCTTCGGCATCACCACCGACTTCCGCACCCGGCTGTTCCCCGGTTCGCAGCGGCTGATCGAGCTGGCCGACCGGGTGGAGGTGCTCCAGGTCGAGGCGCTCTGCTGGTGCGGCGCGCGGGCGACCCACAACGCCCGTACGGTCGGCGGCGTGATGGTGGTCGAGGGCGCCCAGGTGGTGATCGGCGACATCTCGGTGAGCGAGGACGAGATCGGCTACGAGGTGCTGTGCCGCCGCCACCACCGCCGCCGGATGACCGCCGCGACCGCCCGTGCCTCGGTGCTCTCCCCGGACGTGCTGCCCTTCGAGGAGCAGCAGGTCTAACCGCCCCGAGCCGAAGGGGTGCGCCGGTGCCGAAAGCGAGGAGCGACAAGCGAGGGACGAGCGCCGGAGCGACGACCGTCGGCGCCGGGTCCGAGCGCCCCGGAGGCGAGTGGGCGAGTCACAGGGCTTCGAGCACCGAGAAGTGCCCGCCCTGCGGGTCGGCCAGCCGGGCGGCCCGGCCGCGGGCGGTGTCGTGCGGTTCGACCAGGACGCGGCCGCCGAGTTCGACGGTGTGACGGGTGGTCAGCTCGGCGTCCCGGACGGCGAAGTGGGTGCGCCAGCGCGGCGGGTGGCCGCGCAGGTCGGCGCGGTGGCGGATGCCCGCGACCGGGCGCCCGTGCACCAGCAGCGCGCTCTCGTCGGCGGTGGGCCGGACCGGCCGGTCGAGCACCGTGCCGTAGAAGACGGCGGCGCCGTCGGCGTCCGGGGTGAGCAGTTCGGCCCAGGCGGGTCCGCCCGGGTCCGTCCCGGCCTCCCGGCCGAGGTGCCGCTCGGCCTGCCAGAGGCCGAAGACGGCGCCGGAGAGGTCGGCGGCGACGGCCATCCGCCCGGCGTCGTCGGCCTGCAGCGGCCCGACCGCGACGGTGCCCCCGCACTCGCGCACCAGTTGGGCGGTGCGGTCGGCGTCGTCCACGGCGAAGTAGGTGGTCCACTGCACCGGGAAGCCGGTGGTGCTGGAGACGCCGAGGCCGGCGACGGGGGTGCCGTCGAGCTCGGCCCGGACGTAGGCGCCGAGTTGGCCGGGCCCGGGGGAGTACGTCCAGCCGAGCAGCTCGCCGTAGAAGGCGCGCGCGCCGGGCAGGTCGTCGGTCAGCAGGCTGACCCAGCAGGGCGTGCCCTGGGCCAGTCGGAGTTCCACCGCGGGCAATGCGGGCCTCCTCACGGGTGTTCGGCGCACGGAGATCCGGGCGCGCGAGGGTGATGCTTCCACCCTGGCGCGCGCCCAACCCTCGACCCGCGCGGAAAGTCCGGCAAAGAGCGCACAAAGAGCCGCGGTTCGGGCGCGCTGCGCGACAATGGCCGGCATGACCACCTTCAACGACGGTTCCCCGCTGATCTCCGCGGCCGAGCTGCGGGAGGCGCTCGCCTCCGCGCGGCCGCCGGTACTGCTGGACGTGCGCTACCAGTTGGTCGGTGCCGCGCCGGGCGGCCCGACCGCGGCCGAGGAGTACCGGGCCGGACACCTGCCCGGTGCCCACTTCGTCGAGCTGGACCGGGATCTCGCGGCCCCGCCCGGCGCTCCGGGCCGGGGCGGGCGCCACCCGCTGCCGGATCCGGAGGAGTTCGGCGCGGCGATGCGCGGGTTCGGGGTGAGCTCCGGGCGTCCGGTCGTGGTGTACGACGGTGCGGCGTCGATGGCGGCGGCGCGGGCCTGGTGGCTGCTGCGCTGGGCCGGGCACCCGGACGTCCGGGTGCTGGACGGCGGCTTCGCGGCCTGGCGGGCGGCCGGGCTGCCGGTGACGGCCGAGCTGCCGGAGCCGGCGGAGGGCGACTTCAAGCCCGTGCCGGGGCAGTTGCCGACGCTGGACGCGGACGCTGCCGCGGCCCGGGCCCGCAGCGGTCTGCTGCTGGACGCCCGGTCGGGGGAGCGCTACCGGGGTGAGAGCGAGCCGGTGGACCCGCGGGCCGGACACATTCCGGGCGCGGTGTCGGCGCCGACCGCCGAGAACGTGGGCCCGGACGGGAGGTTCCGCCCGGTGGCCGAACTGCTGGCCCGGTTCCGGGCGTTGGGCGCGGAGGAGCGCGAGGTCGCGGTGTACTGCGGTTCGGGTGTGACGGCGGCGCACCAGATCCTGGCGATGGAGGCGGCGGGCCTGGACGCGGTGCTGTACCCGGGTTCGTGGAGCGAGTGGTCGAGCGACCCGGGCCGCCCGGTGGCGGTGACCGACCAGCCGGGCTGACCGACCGGCCGGGCTGAGCGGGCACCCGTTCCGCGGCAGGATCTTCTGACGGCCGCAAAGCAGTGCGGGGCGCCGGCTCGGCCGGCGCCCCGCAGCACTGTCGGTGCGCTACTCCTGCTTCTTGCGCCGGCTGCCGAAGACGATCTCGTCCCAGCTGGGCACGGTGGCCCGGCGGCCGGGCCGGACGCCGTCCGCCTCGGCCTGCCGGTCGGTGGTGCCGACCAGGCGTTCGCGGTGCGGGGCGACGGCGCGCGGCATCAGGATGTCGGCGTAGGCGGAGCCCGCGCCGACCGCCGGGGCGGCGGCCGCGGCCGGCTCCTCGGTCTCCTCGGCGACCTCGGCGGGCACCGGTTCGATCGGGGCGGGGCCGCCGACGGCGAGGTCGCCGCGGAAGGCCGGGACGACGTCGAGCAGGCTGGTCAGCGAGTCCCGGGAGTCGGCGGTGGCCTCGCGCGACTCGCGGACCTCGCGGGCCGACATGATGCGGTCGGCGGAGGGCCGGTCGATCATCGGGCGGGGCGGCCGGTCCTGGGGGAGCCGGGCGATCCGCGGGATGAACGGGAAGACCGAGTCCTCCTCGCGCTCGACCGTCTCGCCGATCAGCGCGCGGGCCTCGTCGTCGTTGGGCTGGACCAGGCGCCGGGGCGGGTCGTACGTCCAGGACGCGCTGCGGCCCTCGCCGTCGGCGCGGTAGGAGAGGATGACCTCCCAGGTGCCGTCGTCGCGCCGCCAGGAGTCCCAGCGTTCGGTCTCCTTCTCGGCGCCGCGCAGGGCGAGCCGCTCGGCGACGGCCTCGCCGAGCTGCGGCCCGGGGGACTCGCCGTTGCGGCGGATCGCGGTCTTGCGGGCGCGCTCGGCCATGAAGGCGCGTTCGGCGAGGACCGGCCCCTCGAAGCGGCGGACCCGGTCGACGGAGATGCCGGCGGCCTGGGCGACCTCCTCGGCGGAGGCTCCGGCTCGTATCCGGGCCTGGATGTCCCGGGGGCGGAGGTGGCTCTCGACCTCGATCTCGATCTGGCCGAGGCGCGGCCGGTCGCCGCGGATGGCGGCGCGCAGCCGCTCGTCGATGGGGAGGGTGTACTCCGTGCTGTCGGCAGCCTTGAGCACCAGCCGTGTGCCGTCGTTGCTGACGGCCACAACCCGCAGTTCGGGCACGGTCACCTCCCGGGTTGTGCCTGCCGACGTCACCTGCGTCGCTGCTCCCGTACTGAGTGTGGCCTGCCCACTCGCGACTGGCCACAACCTTGCTGAGTTCCCCGGCGTGTCGGGCTTACGCCCGGCCACACCGCTGTGGCACGGTTGCCTTTTTGCCACGTCATCCGTCGACGTCGCGCCTGGGTGCCCCGGCCGTCCTCGCACGCGGAGTGTTCGCGACGATCCGGGACCGGCGTCGCCGTGCGTGCCCGCTCAGTGGCTCTTCGTCAAGCTGCCGGTGAAGGCACAGTCGACAAGTCGACCCAAGGCTCGGGCTTTACGAACAGTACTCCATTCGTGGCATCCAGAGGGGCGGCTCGCCGCTCAAGTCTCCCGCGATTCACGGGAATCTCAAGAGCGCGCGCCCCCAACGGCGGACCACCGGCGGATGAACGGTGATCATCTTCACACAATCCGGGAGCGGAGAACCGCATTTTCGTCCATTGTGTCCTTCTTTGGGCAAGATGGAGAGGCTTGTTCGAGTTGCAGTCGTACGGACCGAGGGATGTTGATGCCGGAGCGGAGCCCCGCCGAGGAGGGCGGCAAGGAGGAGCGCAAGCGGATCGATCTGAGTGTGGCTCAGGTCGTGGCGAGCGCGCTGGCCGCGGTGGTGGGCGCGCTGCTCGCCTCCGAACTCGGCGTGTACGGAACGATCATGGGCGCCGCGGTGGTCAGCATCGGGGCCACCACCGGCGGCGCGCTGTTCCAGCACGTGTTCCGGCGGACCGGTGAGCAGCTGCGCGACGCGGTGGACCGCGGGCCGAACCAGACGGTGAACGGCCTGCGCCAGGCGCCCGCGGAGCAGGAGCACCCGGCTCAGCGGTCGGTGCGGGAGCCGGCCGGACCGCCGGTGCTCACCTCGGAGTGGAACGCGCCGCAGGTGGTGCGGGCGCGCCGGCGGCTGGGCTGGCGGGGCTACGCGGCGGTCTCCGGTCTGGTCTTCGTGCTGGCGATGACGCCGATCGTGGCGTTCGAGCTGGCCACCGGCCGGCCGGTGGCGGCGACGGTGAAGGGCCAGTCGGGCGACGGGACGTCCTTCGGCGGCACGGTGACGCGCAAGGACCCGCCGCCGCAGGACGTCCCGTCGCAGCGCCCGTCCACCGGGCGCGGCTCGCAGGACGCGCCGTCCGGCGGAGCCTCGGCCCCGACGACGACGCGGCCGGGTCGGGAGCCGACCGCCACCCCGAGCACCGGTGCGAGCGGAAGCGCCTCGCCCTCGGCGGGCCCCAGTGCGAGCCCGTCGGCCGGTGCCTCGCCGTCGGCGGGCGGCTCGGGCAGGCCCACCGGTGAGGCCACGCCGCAGCCGCCCGTGTCGAGCAACGCTCCGGCGAACGCGACGGTGCCCCCGCCCCCGCCCGCCACCGCGACTCCCTAGGTCCCCAGTACCCGCCGCAGGTAGTCGTTGCCGAAGACGCGCCGGGGGTCGACCTCGTCGCGCAGGGCCGTGAAGTCCCCGAAGTGCGGGTAGACGCCCGCCAGGTACTCGGCGTCGCGGGTGTGCAGCTTGCCCCAGTGGGGGCGGCCCTGATGGGCGGTCATCAGCTGTTCCACGCCGGTGAAGTAGCCCTGGTCGCGGGTGCCCCGGTAGAGGTGGACGGCGATGTAGGCGCTGTCCCGGCCGGAGGCGGTGGAGAGCCAGAGGTCGTCGGCGGGGGCGAAGCGCACCTCGACCGGGAAGCTGACCTTCCAGTCGGAGCGTTCGACCAGGGCCTTCAGTTCGCGCAGCACCCCGGCGACGGCCGCGCGCGGGACGGCGTACTCCAT
This sequence comes from Kitasatospora sp. NPDC059827, assembly GCF_042731675.1. Classification (NCBI taxonomy): domain Bacteria; kingdom Bacillati; phylum Actinomycetota; class Actinomycetes; order Kitasatosporales; family Streptomycetaceae; genus Kitasatospora; species Kitasatospora sp. NPDC059827. The sequence continues at coordinate 55,922 of NZ_JBHWIV010000046.1, forward strand.
CTCCAGGAAGCGGACCTTGCGCGGGCTGGTGAACACCTTGTACGCCGTGTCGGTGTAGCTGCGGTCGGACCAGGCGCGGCTGGCGAGCGAGGCGATCGAGGGCACGGCGCCGGGGAAGCGGCGGCCGACCCGGCAGGCGCCCTCCCAGACGGTGTTGGAGAGGAAGTCGTCCTCCAGCCACTCCTTGAACCGGGGCAGCGGGGCGGCCGGTCCCTGGCTGCGGTTGTTGCGCTTGGTGGCGCAGCGGTCGGTGTGCGGGAACCAGTAGAACTCGAAGTGCTCGTTGACGGCGGTGAGGTCGTCGAGGCGTTCCAGCACCTCGTCGAAGGTCATCGGCTGCTCGTGGGCGGTGAGCAGGAAGGCCGGTTCGACGCCGAAGGTGAGGGCGGTGATCACGCCGAGGGCACCGAGGCCGAGCCGGGCGCCCTGGAAGAGCCGGGGGTTCTCGGTGGGGGAGCAGTGCCGGACGCTGCCGTCGGCGAGCACGATCTCCAGGGCGCGGATCTGGGCGGCGAGCGAGCCGGAGTCGCGGCCGGTGCCGTGGGTGCCGGTGCTGGTGGCGCCGGCGACGGTCTGGACCTCGATGTCGCCCATGTTGGTGAGGGAGAGGCCCTCGGCGGCGAGCAGCCGGTTGAGGCGGCTGAGCGGGAGGCCGGACTCGACGGTGACGGTGCCGGCCTCGCGGTCGAGCCCGCGGACGGCGGTGAGCGCGTGCGGCCGGATCAGCAGGCCGTCGCCGGGCGAGGCGATGGCGGTGAAGGAGTGGCCGGAGCCGACGGCCTTGACACTGCGGCCCTGGTCGGCGGCGCGGGCGATCTCCCTGGCCAGTTCCGCCGCGGTGCCGGGGGTGGCGGTCCGGGCCGGCCGGGCGTTCTGGTTGCCGGCCCAGTTGGTCCACCGGGTGGGGGTCGCGGTGCTGGCCTGGGGCATTGCGCTGCCTCCTGCTCCGTGGCCGATCGGGTCGGCGCGGTCCGGTGGGGCCTGGTCCGACGGATCCCGGGAGACAGGCCCTACCCGCGGGTAAGGGCCGCGGGTAGGGCGAGATTAGTCAGTTCACCGTTCGACGTCTACGGGTCGGCCGGGCGTTCCGCCGGCCTGGTCGGTGGGCTGCTGGGCGTCGAGTCCGGCGCGCAGCCGGCCGAGTCCGGCCAGGGCGGCGAGGGCGCCGAGCACGCCGGCGGTCAGCGGGACCCAGTAGCCGGCGGCGGCGCCGGAGGCGTCGATCACCCAGCCCGCGGCGGAGGAGCCGACCGCGACGCCGAGGGCCAGGCCGGTGGTGGTCCAGGTCATGCCCTCGGTGAGCTGGGCGGCCGGGACGAGCCGTTCGACCAGGGCCATCGCGGTGATCAGGGTGGGGGAGATGGCGATGCCGGCGACGAGCAGGGCGGCGCCGACCGCGACGAGTCCGCCGATGCCGTGCACGGCGTGGGCGACCAGCAGGATCGGCACCATGCTGAGCGCCATGAACAGCACGCCGAGGAAGAAGCGCTTCGCCATCGAGCCGGTGAGCTTGACCGCGCCGAACACCACCCCGGCCGCACAGGAGCCGAGCGCCCACAGGGCGAGGATCACGCTGGAGACCGACTTGTGCCCCTGGGCCTCGGAGTAGGCGACGGTGACCACTTCGACCGAGCCGAAGATCGCACCGGTGGCGACGAAGGTGAGGATCAGCACCTGGAGGCCGCGGTTGCGGATCACCGAGCTGCCCTGGTGCCGGGCGGCCTCGTGGACCGGGGGCTCGGTGGAGCGCTGGCCGGCGAACAGCAGCACGCCGACGGTCAGGAAGATCCCGGCGAGCAGCACGCCGGCCTCCGGGAAGACGGAGGTGGCCAGGCCGATGGAGAGGATCGGGCCGACGATGAAGCAGACCTCGTCGACCACGGCCTCGAAGGAGTAGGCGGTGTGCAGCCGGTCGGGGTCCTCGCGGTAGAGGTGCGCCCAGCGGGCGCGGACCATGGCGCCGGTGCTCGGCATCACGCCCATGCCGGCGGCGAACACGAACAGCGTCCAGTCCGGGGCGTCCAGCCGGGCGCAGAGCAGCAGGCCGACGACGGAGCCGATGGTCAGGGCCATGGCCGGGACGATGATCCTCGCCTGGCCGTGCCGGTCCACCAGGCGGGAGACCTGGGGGCCAAGGATCGCGGCGGAGACGGCCAGGGCCGCCGAGACGAGTCCGGCCACGCCGTACGAGCCGCGCAGTTGGGACAGCATGGTCACGATGCCGATGCCGGTCATCGAGATCGGCAGTCGGGAGACGAAACCGGTGGAGGAGAAGGCCACGGTGCCGGGCGCGGCGAATATTCGGCGGTAGCTGGACAGCACGGGAGCTCCGGGCAGGGGGGTAAGGAACAAGTCTGGTCTAGACAGCTTACGTACGTTGGCAAACGGTATTTTCCGGACGCCCGCGCGGCCCCGGCGCCGGTGCCCGACCCCTCAGTGGCAGGATCGGTGCCATGTCCGACGCGCGCAAACCCTCCTCCTCCGGCGCCGCCCCGTACGACGCCCTGCTGCTGCTGTCCTTCGGCGGGCCCGAGGCCCCCGAGGACGTCGTCCCGTTCCTGGAGAACGTCACCCGGGGCCGCGGCATCCCCAAGGAACGGCTCAAGGAGGTGGGCAAGCACTACTTCCTGTTCGGGGGCGTCAGCCCGATCAACGAGCAGAACCGGGAGCTGCTCACCGCCCTGCGCAAGGACTTCGCCGAGCACGGGCTGGACCTGCCGGTGTACTGGGGCAACCGCAACTGGGCCCCGTACCTGGTGGACGCCCTGCGGGAGATGGCCGGGGCCGGCCACCGGCGGATCGCCGTGCTCGCCACCAGCGCCTACGCCGGCTACTCGGGCTGCCGCCAGTACCGGGAGAACCTGGCCGACGCGCTGGCCGCCCTCGCCGAGGAGGGCCTCCCGGCGCTCACCGTCGACAAGCTGCGGCACTTCTACCACCTCCCCGGCTTCGTCGAGCCGATGATCGACGCCACCCTGGCCGCCCTGGCCGAGCTGCCCGAGGCCGTCCGGCCCGGTGCCCGGCTGGCCTTCACCACCCACTCCATCCCGGACGCGATGGCCGAGACCTCCGGCGCCCCGGACGACCCGGCCCGGGGCACCCCCGGCGGTGCCTACGTCGCCCAGCACCTGGACGTGGCCCGGCTGATCGCCGCGGCCGTCGCCGAGCGCACCGGCGTGGCCGACCGGCCGTGGCAGCTGGTGTTCCAGAGCCGCAGCGGCGCCCCGCACACCCCGTGGCTGGAACCGGACATCTGCGACCACCTGGAGGCCCAGCACGCCGACGGCGCGCCGGCCGTGGTGATGGTCCCGATCGGTTTCGTCTCCGACCACATGGAGGTCAAGTACGACCTCGACACCGAGGCCGTCGCCAAGGCCGCCGAACTGGGCCTGCCGGTCTCCCGCGCGGCCACCGTCGGCGCCGACCCGCGGTTCACGGCCGCGGTGCGCGGGCTCGTCCTGGAGCGGGCCGCCGTCGAACGCGGTGAGGGCGTGACCCGCTGCGCCCTCGGCGCCCTCGGCCCCAGTCACGACGTGTGCGCGGTGGCCTGCTGCCCCAACCCGCGCGCCCCGCGCCCGGCCGCCGCCGAGCGCTGACCCCTTCCGGAGGAGAATCCCGTGCCCACCCCCGCCCAGCCCGACGACCGGCTCCTCGACGACCTGCTGGAGGTGGCCCTGGACGCGGCCCGGCAGGCCGGCGCCCTGCTGCGCGACGGCCGCCCCGCCGACCTCGGCGTGGCCGGTACCAAGAGCAGCCCGGTCGACGTGGTCACCGAGATGGACCTCGCCTCCGAGAAGCTCGTCGTGGAGCTGATCGCCGAGCGCCGCCCCCAGGACGGCTACCTGGGCGAGGAGGGCGCCGAGCGGCCCGGCACCAGCGGGGTGCGCTGGGTCGTCGACCCGCTCGACGGCACGGTCAACTACCTGTACGGGCTGCCCTCCTGGGCGGTCAGCGTGGCCGCCGAGGTGGACGGCCGGGCCGTCGTCGGGGTGGTGTACGCCCCGGCCCGCGGCGAGCTGTTCCACGCCGTGCTGGGCCGCGGCGCCCACCTCGACGGCCGGCCGATCTCGACCCGCCCGGCCCCGCCCTGGGGCCAGGCGCTGATCGGCACCGGCTTCAACTACGTCCAGCCGGTGCGGGTGCGCCAGGCCGAGGTGCTGCTGGCCCTGATGCCCGAGGTGCGGGACGTCCGCCGGGCCGGGGCGGCCGCCGTCGACCTGTGCGACGTGGCCGCCGGGCGGCTGGACGGCTACTACGAGCGGGGCCTCGCCCCCTGGGACCGCGCGGCCGGCTGCCTGATCGCCGCCGAGGCCGGTGCGCTGGTCGGCGGCCGCCCCGGGCACGGCCCGGACGGCGAGCTGACCGTGGCCGCCGCCCCGGGCGTGTACCAGCCCTTGCAGGAGCGGCTGGCCGCGCTGCGGGCCTGGGCGGACTGACCCGGCCGCGCGAATCCGGAGGGCCCCCGTGAGAACCCTCCGGACATGCGAAGAGCCCTGGCACACGGGGGATGCCAGGGCCTTGGGGTTTCGCACGGCCCCCGCAGGGCCGCTGGTGCCGGAGTGCCGGCGTCGGGTCAGGCGGCGGTGCGGTGGCGGTCCAGCACGGTGTCCACACCGTGCTCGGCGGCCAGACGACGGAGGTCGTCCAGCTCGGACTGCTCCACCTCGGCGAGGAACTCGTCCCCGGCCTCGATCGCGCGGTGCAGGTCCTGCTCGGCGTTGGCTATGCGCTGCAGGATTCCGGCCTTGAAGGCGTCCATACGGGCCCCCTTACTGTGTCGGACGTGCACGGTCGTGCGCTCTCCGCCCCGAGGAGGGTCCAGCCGGTGAATGCGCCCGGTCCGACGAGTGGTGGATCTCCGGTCGGGCGCGGAGACGGCCCTTCGGCCGCTCCCGGTGAATTCCCAGCCCCAGGGCCGGCGCGGATGAACGCACGGCGGGTGGGTGCGATCGGCCAACAGCCAGATCGCGGGTGTGCAGCTGTCCTCCCCGCCCGGGGAGCCGGGAAACCTCCCGGCGGAAGAAAGTTGCCCGTGTCACAGTCCAAGCGGAGTTCTCCCGACACGAACGGTCACCGCCGAGGGGCCCGGGCCTCCTGCCCGAGGGGCAGCTTATCGCTGCTTTACCGCAGGACCAGGCAGGATGGAGCCACCGTCGGAGCCGTGCGTCCGCTTCCGGGGCCGGCCTGGAGAAGGGACAACGACCGTGCGGGTTCTCGTCGTCGAGGACGAGCAGCTGCTCGCCGAGGCTGTCGCGACCGGCCTGCGCCGCGAGGCGATGGCCGTCGACGTGGTGTACGACGGGGAGGCCGCGCTCCAGCGCATCGCGGTCAACGACTACGACGTGGTGGTCCTGGACCGCGACCTCCCGCTGGTCCACGGCGACGACGTCTGCCGCAAGGTGGTCGAGCAGGGCCTGGCCACCCGGGTGATCATGCTGACCGCCTCCGGCGACATCAGCGACCGGGTCGAGGGCCTGGAGATCGGCGCCGACGACTACCTTCCGAAGCCGTTCGCCTTCAGCGAACTCGTCGCCCGGGTAAGGGCGCTGGGCCGGCGCGCGACCGTCCCGCTGCCCCCGGTGCTGGAACGGGCCGGGATCTCGCTCGACCCCGGCCGGCGCGAGGTGATCCGGGAGGGGCGCACCGTCCAGCTCGCCCCCAAGGAGTTCGCCGTCCTGGAGGTGCTGATGCGGGCCGGCGGCGCCGTCGTCTCCGCCGAGCAGCTCCTGGAGAAGGCCTGGGACGAGCACACCGACCCGTTCACCAACGTCGTGCGGGTCACCGTGATGACGCTGCGCCGCAAGCTCGGCGACCCGCCGGTGATCGTCACCGTGCCCGGTTCCGGCTACCGGATCTGACCGGAACCCGCCCCCCGGAGTCCGTCCCCCCGTAGTCCGGCCCGCCGGACTCCGCCCCGGGATCCGCCCCCGAGGATCCCCCGCCGTACCCAGCGCCCGCCCCGGCGGACGCCCGAGAGGACCATCATGACCACCCCGCCGCCCCCGGCCGGCGGGCCCTCCGGCGCGCCCGCCGGCGGCCCGCGAGCCGTTCCGCCCAAGCCCGTGCACCCGCCCCGCCAGTCCCGTCCGCACCAGCCCGAGACCTACGTCCCCGGTGACGGCCTGCTCGCCTGGCTGCCGTTCCGCCCGACCATCCGGATGCGGCTCACCCTGCTCTACGGCGGCATGTTCCTGATGGCCGGCGTGGTCCTGCTGCTGGTCATGTACTTCTTCGTCCAGCAGTCCCTCCAGGAGGTCGGCCAGCCGCACCTGAGGCTCACCGGACCGGGCATCTCCGTGCTCACCCCGGACGGCCAGGTCCTGACCAACCAGAACGCGCTCGACCAGTGGCTGAACGACAACAAGTCCATCCAGGCCGCCGCGGCGCTCAACACCCTGCTGCGCAAGCTGCTCACCGTGCTGGTCTGCCTCGCCGTGATCGCCTTCGCGGCCGGCTACGCGATGGCCGGCCGGGTGCTGCGCCCGCTCGGCCGGATCACCCGCACCGCCCGTGACGTCGCCTCCTCCGACCTGCACCGCCGGATCGAGCTGGACGGCCCGGACGACGAGCTCAAGGAGCTCGCCGACACCTTCGACGACATGCTGGACCGGCTGGACCGCTCCTTCGACTCCCAGCGCCGCTTCGTCGCCAACGCCTCGCACGAGCTGCGCACCCCGCTGGCGATCAACCGGACCCTGTTGGAGGTCCAGCTCTCCGACCCGGCCGCCTCGCCCGACCTCCAGCAGCTCGGCAAGACCCTGCTGGCCACCAACGAGCGCAGCGAGCAGCTGGTCGAGGGCCTGCTGCTGCTCGCCCGCAGCGAGAACGAACTGACCGACCGGCGTGCCGTGGAGCTGTCCGAGGTGGCCACCCGGGCGCTGGAGCAGACCCGGGGCGAGGCCGACAAGCGGGAGGTGGAGCTGCGTTCCAGGCTCGACCCGGCGGTGGTCGCGGGCAACGGCGTGCTGCTGGAGCGGCTGGCGCTCAACCTGCTGCAGAACGCGGTCCGCTACAACACCGCGGGCGGCTGGGTCGAGCTGGCCACCGCCACCGTGCCGGGCGGCGGCGAGCTGGTGGTCTCCAACACCGGCCCGGTGGTGCCCGGGTACGAGCTGGAGCACATCTTCGAGCCGTTCCGCCGGATCAAGGGCGCCGACCGCACCCGCAGCGACAAGGGGGTCGGGCTGGGCCTGTCCATCGTCCGCTCGGTGGTGCGCGCCCACGGCGGCACCATCGAGGCCACCCCGCGCGCCGGGGGCGGCCTCACCATGCGGGTGCGGATTCCGTCCCCGTAGCCGCCCCTGGGGCCGTTCTGCGCCCTCACGGCCCCGGACGCTGCCGCGTTCCGTGGGCGACCGTTCCCGGCCGCCCCCGCCAGACCGTCAAGACGACATAAGGCCTGGCGGGGGCGGCTTGTCTTTTCCGGCCCCAGCAACTTACGGTGTCGTAACCTACGCAACCGTAAGTGCGTCCGCCGGTGCGTCCGCCGACGGCTCCGACACGACGCGTGCCCGCCCAACGCGCCCGTCCAGCGCGTGTATCCGTCCCCAGGAGCAAGCCCGTGACCATCGCCCCTGTGCAGAGCAGCCCCTCGCTCGGATCGAGCGGCTGGACCGACGCGCGGCTGATCCTGGCCCTCGAAGAGGTCGTCGAGAAGGAGCTCAACCGCCACCTGACCGTGGCCAAGGAGTGGATGCCGCACGAGTTCGTCCCGTGGAGCCAGGGCCGCGACTTCGACGGCGTGCTGGGCGGCGAGGCCTGGGCACTGGACCAGTCCCAGGTGACCCCGCTCGGCCGGGTCTCGCTGGTGGTGAACCTGCTCACCGAGGACAACCTGCCCAGCTACCACCACGAGATCGCGACCATGTTCGGCCGCGAGGGCGCCTGGGGCACCTGGGTGCACCGCTGGACCGCGGAGGAGGGCCGGCACGGAATAGCCATCCGCGACTTCCTGCTCGCCACCCGGGCCGTCGACCCGGTGGAGCTGGAGCGGGCCCGGATGTCCCACATGTCGGAGGGCTTCGAGTCCGACAACGCGCACAGCATGCTGCACTCGGTCGCCTACGTGGCCTTCCAGGAGCTCGCGACCCGCATCTCGCACCGCAACACCGGCAAGTACGCGGGCGACCCGCTGTGCGACCAGCTGCTGGCGAAGATCGCCAACGACGAGAACCTGCACATGGTCTTCTACCGGAACCTGCTGAAGGCCGCCCTGGAGCTCGCCCCGGACCAGGCCATGCGCGCCATCGCCGACGTGGTGATCGACTTCCGGATGCCCGGCCACGGGATCCCCGGTTTCGAGCGCGCCGCCGCCCAGATCGCCATCGGCGGGGTGTACAACCTGCGCATCCACCACGACGACGTGCTCCAGCCGGTGCTGCGCCACCTGCGGGTGATGGAGATCGACGGCCTCGGCCCCGAGGGCCTGCTGGCGCAGAACGAGCTGGGCGTCTTCCTGGACGGGCTGGACGGTCAGGCGCGCAAGTTCGAGGAGCGCCAGGCCGCGCTGCTGGCCCGCCGGGAGGCGCGCCGCAACGCCGGCTAGGACGTCTCCGGGGGCGCTTCCGCCGAGCCGTCGCGCCCCCTGAGGGAGGGGGCGGAGTGGGTGGATTTTCCGTGGTTTGCCCCGGAAGATTCTGAACGTGACCAAGCTCACACCGTGTCGCTCCACGATTCTGGGCGACCCCGGAGAGTGATCACCCCATCGGGGGTGCCGATCGCCGTCCGTGATCGGATTCCGGCCCGCTGCCGGTCCGTCGGATTGGTCGGCATCCCTGGTGGGCAAGGGATTCGACGGACACCTGTACGGGGTTCGCTCACTCTGAGTCGCCGGTTCGGAGGGCGCGCGAGGGGTCGACGATGGCCCAGCGTGAGGCCTTCCGGGCCCTGGAGGATCACCCCAACGGAGCCCTGGCTGAGTGTCGATTGAGTAACAGGGCTTGAAGTAAGGCAAAATCTCCGCCTCGGGTCGGGCACAAGACCGACCCCCCATGCGTTACGTGCGCTGGAGATACCGCACACACCGCACAAACCCGGAGGGGGAGAGCGACAATGGCAACCGACTACGACACCCCACGCAAGACTGACGACGAGCTCAACGAAGACAGCATCGAGGAGCTCAAGGCTCGGCGGAACGACAAGGGCGGCGGCTCCGTCGACGTCGACGAGTTCGACGCCGCCGAGGGCATGGAGCTTCCCGGCGCCGACCTCTCGAACGAGGAGCTCGCCGTCCGTGTCCTGCCCAAGCAGGCGGACGAGTTCACCTGCATGAGCTGCTTCCTGGTCCACCACCGCAGCCAGCTCTACAGCGAGAAGAACGGCAACCCGATCTGCCGGGACTGCGGCGCCTGAGCACCGCAGCGGACAGCGCCAGGTGCCCGTGGCTCCCGCGGCACCGGCACACCGCCCCTTCCGGCCCCGGGCAGCGGGGCCGGACGGCAGGTCCGCGGTCCGTCCTGGCGGACGGACCCGGGAGGACGGAGTCGGTCGGCCGCGTGCCGGCCAGGACAAAGTCGTAGGGACGGTCCCGCAGCAGCGGAACCGTCCCTCTCGGTCTTTCGGGGCCCGTTCACGGGGCCGGCGGGCGCGTCGGTCAGGTACGGGCGCCGCGCCGGGCCTCCTCCAGGGCCTCGGCCAGCTTCATCGGCGAGCGCGTCGACAGGTAGAGGTACGGCGTCGGGTCGGCCGGATCGCTCACCTCGACCCGCAGCGCCGTCGGGACGTAGCTGCGCAGCAGCATGAAGGCGCGGGGATCGGCCTTCGGACCGCGCCAGGCCGCCGCCTCGGTGGGGCTCAGCGCGTGGGCGGCACCCAGCGCGTCCACCGGGATCCGGGCCGGCCCGGCCACCAGCGAGCCCTGCACCACGCGGATCCGCGCCGAGCCGTAACTGCTGATCGCCACCGCGCCGATGGCGATGCCGGCCACCAGGCCGACCAGGGCGGCCGGCCCGCTGACCCGGATCAGGATCAGTGCCAGGGTCAGACCGACTGCGACCGGGAGCAGCCACCAGGAGCGAGGCACCGTGAGGCGTTCGTCGTACATGCCCTCCATTGTGGGCGCCCTGACGCCCGGCTCGGGACGCCACCCCCACCGGAGGTCTTGCTACCCCTGGGTAGGCTGGCGAGCCGTGACCGGTACGACCACCCCCACCACCCCCGCCGACCGGTCGGCGCCCGCGTTGCCGCCGACCCCGACCACCCCGCCGCCGGACGCCGTGATCCCGGAGCGCCACCCCCAGGCGCCCGCCCCCGGCACCCGCCTCGGCTCCCACTACGAGCACTGCTTCGGCTGCGGCCCCCGGCACCCCGGCGGACTGCGGATCGACGCGGTCGCCGGCGAGGGACTCGACGTCACCGCCGAGTTCAGCGTCCGGGAGGTGCACCAGGGCGGCCCAGGGCTGGCCCACGGAGGGGTTCTCACCACGGCGATGGACGAGACCCTCGGAACGCTGAACTGGCTGCTGCACGCGCCCGCGGTGACCGGCCGGCTGGAGACCGACTTCCTCAGCCCGGTGCCCGTCGACTCGGTGCTGCACCTGCGCGCCTGGATCACCGGGGTGCACGGCCGCAAGATCTACAGCGCCGCCGAGGGGCGGATCGGCGGCCCGGACGGACCGGTCGCCGTGCGTGCGCAGGCGCTCTTCATCCAGGTGAAGCTGGAACACTTCACCTCGCACGGTCGACCCGAGGACATCGAGAAGGTCCTCGACGACCCGGATCTGATGAAGCGCGCACGAGCCTTTGAGGTGAACCCTTGAGCGAGACCCCCCGTCCGCAGCTGGACGTCCTGATCAGGCGCATCGACGCCGAGCTGCCGCTGCCCGAGTACGCGCAGCCCGGGGACGCCGGTGCCGACCTGCGGACCACCGTCGACGCCGAGCTGGCCCCCGGTGAGCGGGCGGTGCTCCCCACCGGCATCGCCATCGCCCTGCCGGACGGCTACGCGGCCTTCGTCCACCCGCGCTCCGGGCTGGCAGCTCGTTGCGGAGTTGCCCTCGTGAACGCCCCGGGGACGGTCGATGCCGGGTACCGTGGAGAGATCAAGGTGATCGTCGTCAATCTGGACCCGCGCGAGGGGGTCAGCTTCCGCCGAGGGGACCGGATCGCCCAGCTGGTCATCCAGCAGGTCGAGAAGGCCCGCTTCCACGAGGTGGCCGAGCTGCCGGGGTCGGCACGCGCCGAGGGTGGGTTCGGGTCGACCGGTGGCCACGCCGCGGTCTAGCATTCCCGCGGCCTCGCAGGAAGCCGAGCAGGTATTCGCATCGGTCTTGGACCGGGAAGGACAGTGACCGTGTTCCGTCGTCGCCAGAAGAGCGAGGACGCTGTCGAGCAGCTCGCCGACGACGCCATCAGCGCCGACGAGACGGCCGATGACGTCGAAGGTTCCGCCGAGAGCGAGAACGTGACCGAGGTGGACCCGGCCGACAGGGTCGGCCTGCCGGCAGCCCCGCGGCCGGACGGCCCGTGGGACCACACCGAGCTGGAGACGCCGGAGGAGGGACGGGTCGACCTCGGGGGTCTGCTGGTCCCCGGCGTCGAGGGCATGGAGCTCCGCGTCGAGGTCGCCGGTGACGCGATCGTCGCGGCCACCCTGGTGCTCGGCAACAGCGCCATCCAGCTCCAGGCCTTCGCGGCCCCGAAGTCGGAGGGCATCTGGGGGGAGGTCCGCGAGGAGATCGCCAACGGCATCACCTCGCAGGGCGGCCAGATCGAGGAGGAGGAGGGCCCGCTCGGCTGGCACCTCCGTGCCCAGGTCCCGGTGCAGCTGCCGGACGGCACCCAGGGCGTGCAGCTGGTGCGCTTCGTCGGCTGCGACGGGCCGCGCTGGTTCCTCCGCGGTGTGATCTCGGGCCAGGCCGCCGTGCAACCCGAGATGGCCGGCATCCTGGAGCAGGTCTTCCGGCAGACCGTCGTGGTCCGCGGTGAGACCCCGATGGCTCCGCGCGACCCGATCGTGCTCAAGCTCCCCGAGGACGCCCAGATGGTCGCCGACGGTGGCGGGGCCGCCGCCGCGCCCGAGGGCGAGGGCCGCTACGGCTCGCTCGACCCGTTCGCGCGCGGCCCGGAGATCACCGAGGTCCGCTGACCGCCTCCCCGGTCGTCACTGCTGATCGCCTCCGCCCGGACTCCGGGCGGAGGCGATTTGCATGTGGCGGGTCGGTCCCCGTACAGTTCCGGAGTCGCCGCGGGAGACCGGGGCGACAAAGCGGAAAGTGAATCCGATG
>NZ_JBHWIV010000047.1:0-66526 GCF_042731675.1 Kitasatospora sp. NPDC059827
GGGGGGGGGGGGGGGGGGGGGGGCCCCCCCCCCGGGGGGGGGGGCCCCGCCGCCGGGGGGGGGGGGGGGGGGGGGGTGTCAGGGGGCGGTGGTTTGGGCGAGGGTGCGGAAGAGGAGGGCGGTGGAGGTGGCGCCGGGGTCCTGGTGGCCGGTGCTGCGGTCGCCGAGGTAGGAGGCGCGGCCCTTGCGGGCGCGGAGGGGGGTGGTGGCGCGGGCGCCCTGTTCGGCGGCTTCGGCGGCGGCTGCGGTGGCTTCGGGGAGGTCGGCGCCGGTGGCGGCGGCGGTGCGGAGGGCGGCTACGGCGGGGGTCCAGGCGTCGACGATGGTCTTGTCGCCGGGGTCGGCCTTGCCGAGGGCGCGGATGGCGTCCAGGCCGGCGGCCAGGGCCTCGGCGAGGGTGGCCGGGTCGGCGGGGCCGGGGAGGGCGGCGCCGATGGCGCGGAAGGCCTTGCCGTAGAGGGGGCCGGAGGCGCCGCCGACCTTGGAGATCAGGGTGGTGCCGGTCTTGGTGAGGACGGCGCCGGGGCCGTCCGGTTGGAGGCCGTCCAGGGCGGCGAGGGCGGCGGCGAAGCCGCGGTGGAGGTTGCTGCCGTGGTCGCCGTCGCCGATCGCGGAGTCCAGGTCGGTGAGGAGGGTCTGCTGCTGTTCGACGGCCGTGGCGATCGCGCGGATCCAGGCCTCGGCGAGGGGGGTGTCGAAGTCCATGCCGGCTCCGTTCAGGCGCGCTTGAGGGCGGGGGTGTCGACCGGGGCGTCCCAGAGGTCCAGCAGCTGGGCGTCGGCCTTGGTGAGGGTGAGGGAGAAGCCCGCCATGTCGAGGCTGGTGACGTAGTTGCCGACCAGGCTGCGGGCCACCGTGATCCCGTGGTCGGCGAGCCGGGCGGCCACCTCGCCGTAGACCACGTACAGCTCCAGGAGTGGGGTCGCGCCCATGCCGTTGAGCAGGGCGATCACCTCGTCGCCCGGGGTCAGGTGGTGGTCGGCGAGGATGGTCTCGACCACCTCGGCGGCCAGTTCGCGGGCGGGGCGGAGCTTCTCGCGGCGGCGGCCGGGCTCGCCGTGGATGCCGACGCCGACCTCGATCTCGTCCTCGGGCAGGTCGAAGCCGGGCTTGCCGGCGGCCGGGACGGTGGCGGCGGTGAGCGCGATCGCGAAGGAGCGGGAGGCGGCGTTGACCCGCTCGCCGAGGGCGGCAACCTCGTCGAGCGGGGCGCCGCGTTCGGCGAGGGCGCCCGTGGTCTTTTCGACCAGGACGGTCGCGCCGGTGCCGCGGCGGCCGGCCGTCCAGGTGGAGTCCTCGACCGCGACGTCGTCGTCGACCAGGACGGTGCGGACCTCCAGGCCCTCCTCGGCGGCGAGTTCGGCGGCGAGCTCGAAGTTCATCACGTCGCCGGTGTAGTTCTTGACGATGAAGACGACGCCGCAGCCGTTCTCCACGGCCTTCGCGGCGGCCAGCATCTGGTCCGGGACGGGGGAGGTGAACACCTCGCCGGGGCAGGCGGCGTCGAGCATGCCGGGGCCGACGAAGCCGCCGTGCAGCGGCTCGTGGCCGGAGCCGCCGCCGGAGATCAACGCGACCTTGGGGCCGGCCGGGCGGGCGGCCCGGGTGATCACCCGGTTGGGGACGTCCACCGTCAGCTCGGGGTGGGCGGCGGCGACTCCGGCCAGGGCGTCCTCCAGGACGTTCTCCGGGGTGTTGATCAGTTTCTTCAACGTTCTTCGCTCCCTTGGGTGACCGCGGTGTGGACGCAACAGCCTGGGGCCGACGCTACGCCGGATGGGGGGTGGGGGCACGGGGTGCGACACGCGCGGTTCCGCTCACCCTTCCGGAGCAGTGGGGTGGGGTCTAGGGTCGGGCGCATGAGTGGACGGGTGGGAATCGTTCTGGTTTCGCACAGTGCCAAGTTGGCCGAGGGGCTGCGCGAGTTGCTCGGTGAACTCGCCCCGGACGGTGTGCGGGTGGTGGTCGCGGCCGGGACGGAGGACGGCGGGCTCGGCACCAGCTACGAGCTGATCGCCGGGGCGGTCGTGGAGGCGGACGGCGGGGCCGGGGTGGTGGTGCTGCCGGACCTCGGCAGTTCGGTGCTGACCGCGGTGACCGTGCTGGAGGACCAGCCGAGGCCGGGGGTGCGGCTGGTGGACGCGCCGTTCGTGGAGGGCGCGGTGGCCGCCGTCGTCACCGCCTCGACCGGGGCGGGGCTGGCCGAGGTGGTCGCGGCCGCGGAGGAGGCGCGTTCCTTCCGCAAGGTGTAGCGGCGCTCACTTGGCGTCGGCGTAGCAGTCCACCACCGCGGTGCTGAGCGGGAAGCGCACCGGGGTGTCGCCGAAGACCAGCCGGCGGGCCTCGTCGGCGGACTCGGCGACGGCGGCGGCCACCTGCTCGGCCAGGTTGGCCGGGGTGTGCACGATCACCTCGTCGTGCTGGAAGAACACCAGGTGCGGGCGGTCCGCCGGGACGGGCACGGGCAGTTCGCCCAGCCGCCGGCGCAGCGCCGCCAGCAGGGCGAGCGCCCAGTCGGCGGCGCTGGCCTGGATGACGAAGTTGCGGGTGAACCGGCCGCGGGCGCGGGCGGTGCGGCCGCCGGTCTCGCCGCCGGCGTCGGCCTCGGTGAGGTCGAGGAAGGCGGCGGAGGCCGGCGGGCAGACCCGGCCGAGCCGGGAGGTGACCACGCCGCCGTCCTCACCGGTGCGGGCCGCCGCCTCGACGTAGCCCATCGCGGCCGGGTAGCGCCGGCGCAGGGTGTTCAGCAGCGGGCCGATGTCGCCGCTGGTCTGCCCGTACATGGCGCCGAGCAGGCCGAGCTTGGCCTTGTCGCGGTCGCCCTGGAAGGCCTGGGCGGCGAGCGACTCGTAGAGGTCGCCGCCGGCCGCGGTGCGGGCCAGCCCGGCGTCCTGGGAGAGCGCGGCGAGCACCCGCGGCTCCAGCTGGGCGGCGTCGGCGACCACCAGCAACCAGCCCGGGTCGGCGACCACGGCGCGGCGCAGGATGCGCGGGATCTGCAGGGCGCCGCCGCCGCGGCTGGCCCAGCGGCCGGAGACCACGCCGCCGACCACGTACTCGGGCCGGAAGCGGCCGCCGCGGGCCCAGGCGTCCTGCCAGGCCCAGCCGTGGGCGACGTGGATCCGGGACAGTTCCTTGTAGCGGATGAGGAGTTGGGCGGCGGGGTGGTCGATGCGCTTGAGCTCCCAGGAGCGGGTGGAGGTCAACTGGATGCCGGCCTCGGCGAAGGCGCGCAGCACCTGGGTGTGCGAGTCGGGGTTGAACGGCTTTACGCCGAGGGCCTGTTGGAGTTCGACGGCGAGGTCGGCGAGCACCCGGGGCAGGGTGCCGGGGACGGTGGGGCGGGGGCCGAGCAGGTCGGTGAGCAGCCGGTCGTGGACGTCGGAGCGCCAGGGCAGGCCGTCGTGGGCGATCTCGGCGGCCACCAGGGCGCCGGCGGACTCGGCGGCGACCAGCAGCCGGAAGCGCTGCCGGGCGGCCGGGTCGGCGACGGCGGCGATCCGCCGCTGCTGTTCGGCGTGCACGGCCACCACGGCGGCCAGTGGGTCGGCGCCGGGCGGCAGTTGCAGCCGGTCGGGGGCGAACAGGGTGTCCTGGCCGTCGTCCGCGTCGGACAGGCCGGCTTCGGGCAGGTCGTCCGGGACGGGCAGGCCGTGCAGCCGGGACCAGGCGGCGCCGAGCGAGCGGGGCGCGCCGAAGCGGCCCTCGTGGGCCAGCAGCAGCGCCTCGACCAGCCGGAGGTCGTGGCAGCGGGCGAGCCGGTCGGGCAGCCGGGGCAGCAGCGGGGCGTACCCGGAGTCGGCGGCGGCCCAGACCCAGCGCGGGCGGTCGGCGGACTCCAGGGCGGCGACGGCCGCGGCGAGGTCGCGGACGGCCTCCGGTGGGCCGAGCGGCCGGCCGGTGTCGTCGAGCGGCTGGAGGCGGCCGCCGGGGCCGTGCTGATCGGGCACGAGGGCCGTTCTGGGGGCCACGGCGGGTGTCTCCTCTCCTGGGGCGCCTTCTGGCGGTGCTGCGGCGGGGCGGGTGTGCGGGTGGGGCGCGGGTGTGCGGACCGGGGGTCCGCGCGGTCGACGTTAACGGGTGGGTCTGACAACGATGGCCTGGGGTGTATGGGCACGCGGGGTGACACCGCGTAGGGTCGGCGGAATGACCGAGAACCCGTTCTTCGCGGCCAGCCCCCTGGTCTACGAACTGCCTCCCTACGCCGAGATCCGGGAGGAGCACTACCTGCCCGCGTACGAGCGCGGAACGGCCGAGCAGCTGGCCGAGATCGCGGCGATCACCGACGACCGGTCCGAGCCGACCTTCGAGAACACCCTGGTGGCCCTGGAGCGCTCCGGTGAGCTGCTGAACCGGGTGGACCGGGTGTTCCGCAACCAGTCCTCCTCCGACACCACCGAGCTGCTGGACGAGGTGGAGGCGAAGGTCAGCCCGCTGCTCGCGGCCCACCACGACGCGATCCACCTGGACCGGCGGCTGTTCGCCCGGATCGAGGCGCTGCACGGGGACCGGGCCGCCCTGGGGCTGGACCCGGAGTCGCTGCGGCTGCTGGAGCGCTGGTACACCGCGTTCGTCCGCTCCGGCGCCCGGCTGGGCTCGGCGGAGCAGGACCGGCTGCGCGAGCTGAACGCCGAGCTCGCCGCGCTGGGGACGACGTTCCAGCAGAACGTGAACGCCGCCACCCGCGCCGCCGCGCTGGTCGTGGACACCGCCGAGGAGCTGGCCGGGCTGTCCGAGGGGGCGATCGCCGGTGCCGCCGAGAACGCCCGGGTGCTCGGCCACGAGGGCCGGTACGTGCTCAGCCTGAAGAGCACCTCCACCCAGCCCGAGCTGGCCCAGCTGGCCGACCGGTCGGTGCGCGAGCGGCTGCTGGCCGCCTCGCTCGGCCGGGCCGGCGCGGAGAACGGGCCGCTGGCGATCCGGATGGCGGGGCTGCGCGCCGAGCGGGCCGCGCTGCTGGGCTTCCCGAACCACGCCGCCCACGTCGTCGCGGACGAGACGGCCGGGACGGTCGAGGCGGTGTCCGGGCTGCTCGCCCGGCTGGTGGAGCCGGCCGTGGCGAACGCCCGCCGGGAGGCCGCCGAGCTGGCCGCGGTGGCGGCCGCGGACGGCGTCGAGGAGATCGCCGCGCACGACTGGGCGTACTACTCGGAGAAGGTGCGGCAGGCCTCCTACCAGGTGGACACCGCCGCGCTGCGCCCGTACTTCGAGCTGGAGCGGGTGCTGGTGGACGGCGTGTTCTTCGCCGCGGGCCTCGCGTACGGGATCACCTTCACCGAGCGGCCGGAGCTGACGGCGCACCACCCGGACGCCCGGGTCTTCGAGGTGTTCGAGGAGGACGGCACCGCGCTGGGCCTGTTCATCGGGGACTTCCACGCGCGGGCGTCCAAGCGCGGCGGCGCGTGGATGGACGAGCTGGTGGGCCAGTCCGGGCTGACCGGGCGGCGGCCGGTGGTGCTGAACACCCTCAACGTCCCGCGCCCGGCGCCGGGCGAGCCGGCACTGCTGAGCTGGGACGAGGTGCGCACCCTGTTCCACGAGTTCGGGCACGCGCTGCACGGGCTGTTCTCGGACGTGCGCTACCCGCTGTTCGCGGGCACCGCGGTGCCGCGGGACTTCGTGGAGTTCCCCTCGCAGGTCAACGAGATGTGGATGGTCCGGCCCGAGGTGCTGGCCAACTACGCCCGCCACCACGCCACCGGGGAGCCGCTGCCGGCCGAGCTGGTCGAGCGGATGACCGCGGCCGAACGGTTCGGGGAGGGCTTCCGGACGGTGGAGTACCTCGCGGCGACGCTGCTGGACTGGGCCTGGCACACCCTGCCGCAGGGCCACCGGGTCGAGGACGCCGAGGAGTTCGAGGCGCGGGTGCTGGCGGAGGCCGGTCTCGCGGTGGCGGCGATCCCGCCGCGCTACCGCACGCCGTACTTCCAGCACATCTTCTCCAGCGGCTACAGCGCCGGGTACTACGCGTACATCTGGTCGGAGGTGCTGGACGCGGACACCGTGCGGTGGTTCGAGACCAACGGGCGGTCGGTGCGGGACAGCGGCGAGCTGTTCCGGCGCGAGCTGCTGGCGCGCGGGTTCGGCCGGGACCCGCTGGAGTCCTTCCGCGCGGTGGTCGGCCGGGCGCCGGAGACCGCGCCGCTGCTGGAGCGCCGCGGTCTGGGCTAGTCGGCGGTCTGGGCTGGTCGGCGGGACGGGCCGGTCGGCGGTCCGGGCCGGTCAGCGCGGGGTGAGGGTCACCGTCACGGGCGTGCCCGGGCGGGTGTGCGGGAGCCGGATCCGTACGGTTCCCGCGCGGCCGTCCGCGGGCTGCTCGACCTCGACCCGGGCGCCGGCGGGGGAGGCGGCGACCCGGGCGCCGCGCGGGAACGCGGCGGGCGGCAGGACGAGTTCGCCGGTGCGGCCGCTGCCGTCGGCCGTCCAGCGGACGGTGGCGGTGCCCGCGGCGCCCCCGGTGGCGGTCCGGACGTCGGTGCCGGGGACGGCCGCCGGGTACGGGCCGAAGGCGGGGCCGTCGCCGGGCGCCGGGTGGCCGGCCGGGTCGAGGGCGCAGTAGCCGCCGGTGCCCCGGCACCAGTACCACATCGTCCAGCCCTCGGCGAAGCCGTCCATCGCGGCGACCTGGCGGCGGACCAGCAGGGTGTTGCCGGGGGTGCGGGAGTCGGGCGGGCCCCACTCGCCGACCAGCACGGGCAGGTGGTGGGCGGCCGGGTAGCCGGTGATCGCGGCGGCGTACTGCTCGACGAAGCCGTCGGCGGGGTTCCAGTCGGCGCCGTTCTCCACCGCGGTGTCGTAGAAGTGCGGGGCGTAGCCGAGCCGGGGCGCGCCGGGGCGGGGGTCGGTGAAGCCGGGGAGGGCGGTGGGCACGCCCTGGCCGACCAGGACGGTCGGTTCGACGAACAGCCAGGCGCGGGAGTCCGCCCGGCGGACGGCGGCGATCAGGCGGCGGTACATGTCGGCGAGCCGGCCCTGTTCCAGGGCGGCGGAGGCGGCGGCGAGCACGGCCGGGTCGGTCGGGTCGCCGTCCACCGGGCCGAACGGCTCGTTGAACAGGTCGTAGCCCAACAGGGAGCGGTGGCCGCGCAGTTCGCGGGCGAGCCGGGTGTAGAAGTCGGCCTGCCAGGCGCGCAGGTCGGGGTCGTCGTAGAGGTGGCGGAAGGCGGCCTGGACGGCGGGCTGGAAGTAGCCGGCGAACCAGTCCTTCGGGTCGGGGGTGAAGGGCAGGCCGTCGTCGCGGGTGGCCCAGCGCGGGATGCCGTTGGTGCCGCCGCCGAACCGCGGCCCGTAGACGTCCTGGTGGAAGTCGACCAGGACGAGCAGGCCGAGGCGGTCGGCCCGGTCGAGGAGTGCCTGGATCCGGTGCAGTTCGGTGGGGTCGAGGCGGCCGCGGTCGGGCTCCAGCCTGGTCCAGGAGACCGGCAGCCGGACCAGGGTGAAGCCCTGGGCGGCGACGGAGTCGAGGTCGGCCGGGGTGGCCTCGGCGTACTTGTCGAGGTTGACGCCGCGCAGCTGGAGGTGGCGGCCCCGGTCGTCGGTGAGGGCGGTGCGGCCGTCCGGTCCGGTGGCCGTTCCGGTGGGGAAGTGGCTGGGGAGGCGGGTCGGGGGGCCGCCGTGGGCGGCGGCCGGGCCGGCGGCGCCGAGGGCGGTGGTGGCGGCGAGCAGCAGGGCGACGACGGTGCGGCACGGGCACATCGGGGACCTCGCACGGCGGGGGGTGGGGGCCCGATGATGCCCGTGCTCCCCGGGCCGGCACAAGGGTCGTGCGCGGACGGGGTCGGTGCGGTGGCCCGGTGCGGCCGGGCGAGCAAGGGCCGTGCGCGGAGCGGGAGTTCAGTCGCCGTTCGGTTCGGTGGGGGCGGGCGGCAGGACGGCGGTGGGCAGGACGGCGGTGGGCAGGTCCGCGGCGGCGGCGAGCCGGCCCCAGAGCAGGTCGGCCAGGGCCTGCACCATGCGGGTGCGCGAGCAGGGTCTGGTCTCCAGCCACCAGTCGCCGGCGGCCAGCACCATGCCGGTGATGCCCCGGCCCCAGGCCTCGGCGAGCAGGTCGCGGTCGGCGCCGAGGTCGACCTGGTTCTGTACGGCGCGGGTGATCTCCTCGGCGATCTGCCGCAGCGCGGGGGCGAGGGCGTTGCCCGCGCCGCTGGGGTCGCCGGGCTCGGGGTGGGTGAGCAGCCGGTAGACCTGGGGGCGGGCCTCGATCCCGGCGAGGTAGGTGTCCAGGACGTGTTCGACCCGGTCGCGGCGTTCCAGCGGTTCGGCCAGCGCGGCCCGGACGGCGGCCAGCAGGCCGCCGGTGTGGCGCTCGGTCAGGGCCCTGATCAGGCCGGTCCGGTCGCCGAAGTGGCGGTAGAGGATCGGCTTGGTGATGCCGGCCTCGGCGGCGATGGCGTTCATGCTGGCGCTCGGCCCCTCGCGCTGGATGACCCGGTCGGCGGCGTTGAGCAGCTGCTCGCGGCGGGGCTCTCGGGACATGCGCTGCTCCTCGGGATTCTGGGTGGCCTGGGCGTTGACACCGGTTACCAATCAGTAGCAGACTCCGACGATGTTACCCGGGGTAACACCCCGGTGGGTCGCACCCGGCGGCCGTGATCCCCGCGTCGTGACTCCTGCATCGCCATCCCTGCACCGCCATCCCTGCGTCGTCATCCCTTCTGCGGAGGCTCCCTCATGAGCAGCACGTTCTCGCTGGACCCGGGCGCGGACCAGCTCGCCGTACGCGACTGGCTGCACGGCTTCGCCGCCGACGTGATCCGCCCCGCCGCGGCCGAGTGGGACGAGCGCGAGGAGACCCCCTGGCCGGTCATCCAGGAGGCCGCCAAGCTGGGCATCTACTCGCTGGACTTCTATGCCCAGCAGTACTTCGACCCCTCCGGCGTCGGCATCCCGATCGCCATGGAGGAGCTGTTCTGGGGCGACGCGGGCATCGGGCTGGCCATCGTCGGCACCACGCTGGCCGCCGTCGCGGTGCTCGCCAACGGCACCGACGAGCAGATCGGCACCTGGACCCCGCAGATGTTCGGCACCCCCGACGACGTCAAGGTGGCCGCCTTCTGCTCCTCCGAGCCGGACGCCGGCTCGGACGTCTCCGCGCTGCGCACCCGGGCCGTGTACGACGAGGCCAAGGACGAGTGGGTGCTCAACGGCACCAAGACCTGGGCCACCAACGGCGGGATCGCCGCCGTGCACGTGGTGGTCGCCACCGTCGACCCCGGGCTCGGCGCCAAGGGGCAGGCCTCCTTCGTCGTCCCGCCGGGCACCCCCGGGCTGAGCCAGGGCCAGAAGTTCAAGAAGCACGGCATCCGCGCCTCGCACACCGCCGAGGTGGTGCTGGACGGCGTCCGGGTGCCCGGCAGCTGCCTGCTCGGCGGCAAGGAGAAGCTGGACGAGCGGCTGGCCCGGGCCCGGGAGGGCGTCAAGCGGACGGGCGGCCGGGGCAACGCGGCGATGGCCACCTTCGAGGCGTCCCGCCCGGCCGTCGGGGCGCAGGCGATCGGCATCGCCCGGGCCGCGTACGAGGTCGCGCTGGACTACGCGAAGACCCGGGAGCAGTTCGGCCGCCCGATCATCGACAACCAGGGCGTGGCCTTCCAGCTCGCCGACATGCGGACCCGGATCGACGCGGCCCGGCTGCTGGTCTGGCGGGCGTCCTGGATGGCCGCCAACAACCAGCCGTTCACCGCCGCCGAGGGCTCGATGTCCAAGCTGTACGCGGGCGAGACGGCCAAGTTCGTCACCGCGCAGGCGATGCAGATCCTCGGCGGCAACGGCTTCACCCGGGAGTACCCGGTGGAGCGGATGCACCGGGACAGCGCGATCTACTCGATCTTCGAGGGGACCAGCGAGATCCAGCGGCTGGTGATCGCCCGGGCGGTCTCGGGGATGCCGATCCGCTAGCCGGGGCCGATCCGCCGGCCGGGGCCGGGTCGGGCTGCCGGGTCGGGACTACCGGGCCAGCCAGAAGGTCAGCCCGGCGGCGAGGGAGCCGACCACCGCGCCGACGATCGTCTGTGCGGTGGTGTGGTCCCGCAGCACCACCCGGGACCAGCCGATCACCCCGACCAGCGGGTAGAGCAGCAGCCACAGCGGGCCGAGCGCGATGCCGAGGCAGGCCACCGCGCCGGCCGCCACGGCGGTGTGCACGGAGACCTTCCACCAGACGGTGATCACCAGGATCGGCACCAGCGAGGCGAACATCGCCGCCACCATCGCGGTGAGGTCGCGCGGGGCGTGCGCCAGGATCATCACCGCGAAGCTGACGGCGACCGAGCCCATGATGAACGGGATGACGGTCAGTCGGCGCTGCCGGTGGCCGACGTGGCGGTCCTCCAGGGTGCCCTTGCGGATGCCGCGCTGGATGAACAGGGTCGGGATGACGGCCGCGAACAGCGCGGCGAAGGCGGCCCAGCCGAGACCGGACCAGCCGTAGCGCAGGCCGCCGATCAGCAGGCAGACCGCGATGATCACGTTCTTCGGCTCGACGCCGTCGGTGACCCGGCGGGCCCAGGTCGTCCGGCTGGTGGGGGCGGTCGTGGCCTCGGTGGTCATCGGGGTGCGTGCTCCGGGTGGGGAAGGGCGGTCGGCGGCTCGGCGCCGGTCGCACGATCGTACGTGAGCCGGCGGTGCCGCCGTCCGTCCGGAGGGCCCGCAGGGTCGTTGCTCAGAACCGCGCCGGGCGGCCCGCCAGGAACGCGGCCAGCCCCTCGTGCACGTCCGGGGCCTCCCGCGAGCGCCGCTCCCAGGGCTCCAGCGCCTCGGCCGCCCGCTCCGCCGGGACGGCCAAGGCGGCCTTCACCGCGCCGATCGTCTGGGTCGAGCGGGTAGTCAGCAGTCGGGCGAACTCCAGTGCCGCGGCGTCCAGTTCGGCGTCCGGCAGGACCCGCTCGGCGAGGCCCAGCGGCAGTGCGTCCCGGCCGCGCACCAACTCGCCGGAGAACAGCAGGTACTTGGCCCGGGCCGGCCCCACCAGACGGGCCAGCCGCAGGGTCGGCACCGCCGGGTAGACCACGCCGAGCTTGGCCGGGGTGATCCCCAGCCGGGCGTCCTCGGCGACGAAGCGCAGGTCGCAGGCGACGGCCAGTTGGCAGCCGCCGCCCACGCAGGCGCCGTGCACCACGGCGAGGGTCGGGTGCGGGAAGGCCGCGAGCGCCTCCTCGGCGGCCACGTTGACCGCGTGGTAGGCGTCCGCGCGCCGCGGATCGCCGTACACCTCGGCGAGTTCGGTGATGTCCGCGCCGGCGCTGAAGGTGTTCCCGGCGCCGGTCAGCAGCAGGGCCCGTACGCCCGGCCGCTCGGCGAGCCGGTCCAGCACCTCGGGCAGCGCCCGCCAGATCGCCAGGGTCACCGCGTTGCGCCGGTGCGGGCGGGCGAACTCCAGGACGGCGACGCCGTCCTCGCCGACGTACGCGTTCAGGCCCTCGGCCCGGGCGGGCAGGGCGGAGCGGTCCCGCGTGAGCAGCGGCTGGTCCATGCGCACCTCCGGCGTCGGTCGTGGTGCGCCCACTCTCTCAGGCCGGGGCCGCGCCCTCCCGGGCCGGTCCGGCGCAGTACGTGCCGAGGCCGTGCTCGACCGTGGCGAAGGCGCGCCGGGCCTCGTCGAGGGCGCCGGGCAGGGCGTCCGCGGCGCGCCCGCCGGCCAGCATCCGTAGGTGGTTGCCGGTGATCAGGGTGAGCCGGACGGCGAGCAGCTGGGCGGCGGCGACCCGGGCGGTCAGCTCGTCGTGGGCCGGGTCCTGGTCGCGCAGCTCGTCGGCGAGCAGGCTCTGGGCGCGCCGGTCGAAGGCCGCGGTGGCGCGCAGGGCCAGCGCCGGGGTGGCGTGGATCAGCCGGATCACGTCCAGCACCACCGGGTCGTCGCTCAGCCCGGTGGCCGGGTCCCGGCGCTCCAGGGCGGCGAGGAAGTGCTCGCGCAGCGCCGTCACCGCCGAGGTGCCCGGGGCGCGGTCGCGCACCACCCGGGCGGGCTCGTCGAGGTGCTGCTCCATCGGCCCGAGGACCAGGTCCTCCTTGGTCGGGAAGTAGTTGAACACGGTCATCTTGGAGACCTCGGCGGCGGCCGCGATCTCGGCCACCGAGACCTGGTCGAAGCCCCGTTCGATGAACAGGCCGATGGCCGCGCGGAAGATCCGGACGCCGGTCTGGATCTTCTTGCGCTCGCGCAGCGGGAGGGCGTCGAGGTCGCGGTCGGGGCCGAGGTCCAAGCCGTGGTGGGTCGCCATGCGAAGACTGTACCAGGATCAAAGCTAGACCGAGCAGAAAGATGTGCTGGGATGAAAGATTGGTCTGGATGAAGAATTGACCCAGTCCAAAACTACTGCCATGGTGGTGCCGAGCCCGCCGGACCGCACCGGTCGGGGCCGACTCCACACACCCCGGGGGGACTCTCCGATGGCACCCGCAGCCCCGCACACACCCGCAGCCCCGCACACACCCGCAGCTCCGCACGCACCCACAGCCCCGCACGCACCCGGCCAGGCCGGATCCACCCTGATGACCACCGCCCAGCGCCAACTCGGCATGCTGCTCTGCCTGGTGACGATCGTGCTGGCCGTGCTCGACTCCAACATCGTCTCGGCGGCCACCGTGCCGATCGTCCGCGACCTCGACCCGGTCCACGGCGTCGACCGGCTGCCCTGGCTGTTCAGCGCCTTCTCGCTGGCGGCCACCGCGCTGCTCCCGCTCTACGGCAGGCTCTGCGACGTGTACGGCGCCAAGCGGGTGCTGCTCGGCGCGGTCGGCACCTTCCTGTTCGGCTCGGTGCTCTGCGGCGCCGCGCAGTCGATGAGCGAGCTGATCGCCTTCCGGGCCGTCCAGGGCATCGGCGGCGGCGGACTGATGAGCGTGACCATGGTGGTGATGGCCCAGCTCCAGGACCCGGAGGAGCGCAAGGGCGGCAAGGGCGGCGCGATGGGCGGCATCGTCGCCGGGCTCGGCATGGCGGTCGGCCCGCTGGTCGGGGCGCTGTTCACCGACCACCTCGGCTGGCGCTGGATCTTCTACTTCAACGTGCCGCTCGGCCTGCTCGTGCTGGTCGGCGTCGCCCTGGTGATCAAGCTGCCGCGCGGCCTCGGCGGGCGCGGCCTGGACTTCCTCGGCGCCACCCTGGCCGCCGCCTTCGCCACCGGGCTGCTGCTGGTCACCGAGTGGGGCGGCAAGGACTACGCCTGGACGTCCCCGGTGATCCTCGGGCTCTCCGCCGCCACGCTGGCCTCGCTCGGGCTCTTCCTGTGGCGCCAGGCCACCGCCGCCGAGCCGGTGCTCCCGCTCTCGCTGTTCCGGATCCCGGTGGTGCGGATCGGCTTCGCGGTCCAGGGCCTGGTCGGGATGGGCATGATGGGCGCGATCGTCTACGTGATGATCTACCTGCAGATCGCCCGGGGGATCGCCCCGACCACGGCCAGCCTCTACCTGATGCCGATGGCCGCCGGGATGACCGGCGTCGGCCTGCTCGCCACCCGGCTGATCGCCCGCGGCCACCGGCCGCGCACCTTCCTGATCCTCGGCTCGGGCGTCTCGGTGCTCGGCCTGGCCCTGCTCGGGCTCAGCGGCCCGGACACCCCGCTGTGGGCGGTGGGCTCCGAACTCGCCCTGCTGGGTGCCGGGTTCGGGCAGCTGATCGGGCAGCTGATCACCATGGTGCAGGACACCGCCCCGCGCGAGCAGCTCGGTGTCGCCACCACCGGCGTCCGGTTCTTCCAGACCCTCGGCAACGCGCTCGGCGCGGCGCTCTTCGGCACGGTGCTGACCCGGGTGTTCGAGGCCGGCGAGCCCGGACGCTCCCTCTCCTCGATGCGCACGCTGACCGGCGCGGCCCGGGAGCACGCACTGCGGAGCTTCACGGACGCCGTGGACGTGGTCTTCCTGTCGGCGGGCGGGGTGATGGTCCTGGTGCTGCTGCTGGCGCTGCGGCTGCGCACGACGGAGCCGGCGGCGGCGGAGGTGGAGGCCGCAGGGGCTGCGGAGGCTCCCGCGGCGGCCGAGGGTTCGGTGCTGGCGGCCTGAGCGGGGCCGCCGGGGCCCGGCGGAGCCAGGCGGGGGAGGACGGCGGAGCGGGGCTCGGTGGACCCACGGGGGTGTCCACCGGGCCCCGCTGCGGCTTTCCCGCACCGGGCGCCGAGGGGGCCGGCGGGCCGTCAGGCCTCGGTGACGGTGTGCTCCGAGGCCAGGACCGCCCAGATCTCCTTGTCGTGGCGGACGCCGTTGTGCAGGAACCACTCCCGCAGCACGCCCTCCCGCTGCATCCCGACCCGCTGGGCCACCGCCCGGCTGCGGGCGTTGGCGGCCGAGCACCACCACTCGGCGCGGTGCAGGCCGCGGGTGGTGAAGGCGTAGTCGAGCAGCCGGCGGACGGCGGCGGTGATCAGCCCGCCGCCCTCGCCGGCCGGCTCGGTCCAGGCGCCGATCTCGCAGTTGCCGCTCCGGGTGTCGAAGTGCACGAACATCACGCCGCCGACCAGCGTGCCGTCGCGCCAGATGCCGTAGATCCGGCTGGAGTCGGCGGCCTGGCCGTCGGCGTAGCGCTGGAGGGTGGCGCGGGCCGAGTCCAGGTCGGTGGTGCGGGTGGCCCACGGGATCCACGGGTCGGTGTGGGCGCGGGCGCGGTCGATGTGGGCCAGGAACTCGGGGGCCTGCCAGGGCTCCAGCGGGCGCAGTTCGGCGTTCTCGGTGAGCGGGACGGAATACA
Source organism: Kitasatospora sp. NPDC059827 (assembly GCF_042731675.1). Classification (NCBI taxonomy): domain Bacteria; kingdom Bacillati; phylum Actinomycetota; class Actinomycetes; order Kitasatosporales; family Streptomycetaceae; genus Kitasatospora; species Kitasatospora sp. NPDC059827. The sequence continues at coordinate 14,684 of NZ_JBHWIV010000047.1, forward strand.
CGGGCGGGCCTCTCGGGGCGGTGCGACGGGGTGCGCGCGGCGGGTGCGGGGCGGGTGTGGGGCGGGAGTGGGGGAGGGTGTGCGTGGGCCGTTCGGATCATTCATAACAAACGTTTGGTATGTACGATAGCCCCCATGACGCCAGCCCGTGGAGACCATGACGCCCGCCGTTCGGAAGTCTCCGAGGGGGTGTGGCGGGTGCTCTCCGCCAAGGGCTTCGAGGGGCTGACCCTGCGCGCGGTGGCGGCGGAACTGGGCGCCTCCACCGGGCTGTTGACGCACTACTTCCCGAACAAGCGGGCGCTGCTGAGCCACGCCCTGGAGGAGCTCGACCGCCGCTCCGCCGCCCGGCCCCGCCGGCTGGCGCCCGCCGACGGCACCCCGCCGCCGCCCGAGGGACTGGCCCGCCTGCGGGCCGCACTGCTCGACGTGCTGCCGCTGGACGAGGCCACCGAGTCCGGCAACCGGATCTGGGTCAGCTCCTGGGACGTCGCCCTGGCGGACCCGGAACTGGCGGCCGCGCACGCGGGGCGCTACGCCCGGTCACGGGTGGCGCTCACGGGGCACGTGGCGGACGCCCAGCGGCTCGGCGAGCTCCCGGCCGGCGCCGATCCCGCCGGGCTCGCGGCGGGCGCGCAGGCCTTCGTGCTGGGGCTGGTGGTGCAGTCGCTGTTCGCCCCGGCGGAGTTCCCGGCGCAGCGGCAGATCGCGCTGCTCGACGCCTATCTGACGGGACTGGCCGGTTAGGGCCCTCCCGGCCTGCGGCAGTTCAGCCGCGGTTCGGTCGCGAGCCGGGTTCCGGCCCCGGGGAGAGGCGTCCCGGGCGCCTCTGTCCGGCTTTTGTCGGATTTCGCCGGTCGGCCGTTCGGGCGGCTGTTTCGTTCAAGGGTGGGGGATTCGCCCGGAATTCCGGTTTTCCGCCCGGCCGGCTTTCGCGGCGGTCATGACACGCATTGTCACGGGTTATGTGCGGTGGGTGCTGGATTACCCGGAGGTGATAAACGGCCACGGAAAGTACTCACGGGCGCGATGGCCTGCGGAAATTCGCAGGGTGGCGCCCCCAGCAGGATTCGAACCTGCGACCTACCGCTTAGAAGGCGGGTGCTCTATCCGCTGAGCTATGGGGGCGGGACGGACGGCGCCCTGGCGGGCGTGACCGTGGCCGGGATCGGGCGACGAGCGCTGGGCGCGCACGTTGTCCGGCCCCGTACCTGAGGGTGGGGGTGGGGGTTGGTGGGCCCTCGCCCTGTCGGGGACAGGATAAGGGTGTCCAGTTCCTCGGCCGGGTGTGACGACACCGTCGTTGGTGTGTCGGTTCGGTGGAGCGGTCCGATAATCGCAGGTGGAGACCGTGTGTGCAGCGGTCTGGGACAGTTCCGGGCCGGACGTTGTGCAGTCGTTACGGGGCTGCCTCCCCACCCGTTATGGATTCGACACGGAGAATGTCCCGCCGCCGGTGCGGGTGGGGGGTCCTATTCGGCGCGCTCCGGCGTGATGACGTGCGCGGACGGCCCGGCCCGGGTGTTCCGCCGTGCTGCGGGGGTGGCCGCGATCTGGCCGTTTGTTGTCATGACCGCGAAGAGATGGTACCCGAGCGGTGTGCGAAGGCCGAAATTCACCCCTGTGAGTGACGGCCGTTTTTCACCCTGCCGATCGGCCTACTAGTTGTCCACAGGATTTCGGAACCGGGTGGTCGTGATTTCTTCCGGGACGCACTCTGAACTCGCACCGCTCGATTCCGTACGGTGCGTCGGCGAGAACGGGGAGTGCGCTGTGAACGAGGTTCAGGTGACGGTGCTCGGCAATGTCGCGACCGAGGTGCGCTACGGGGAAACCGCCGGCGGGGTGCCGATGGCGGACTTCCTCCTCGGCTGCACCGAGCGGCGGTACGACCGCGAGCGCGCCTGCTGGGCGGACGGCGGGACGCAGTGGCTGAGGGTGACGGCCTGGCGGGCGCTCGCGGTGAACCTGATCGGCTCGCTGGCCAAGGGCGAGCCGGTGCTGGTGACGGGTCGGCTGCGGGTGCGGGAGTGGACGGAAGGGGAGGTGAAGCACAGTCGGGTCGAGATCGACGCCCGGTCGATCGGACACGACCTCACCCGGGGTACCACGGCGTTCCGTTGGGCGGCGGGTGTGCGCGGGCAGCCGCCGGGCGCGGCGGAGCCGCCCGGCGTGAAGCCCGCGGGCGAGCCGGTGCCGGGGTGGATCGTCGACGCACTGGAGTCGCGCCGGGCTTCGGCGGTGGCCGCGGCGCCCGCTCGGCCGGAGCCGCCGCCGGGTGCGCGGGCGGTGACGGGGCAGCAGGGCGAGGTGTCCGAGGGGGAGCGGGGAGGTGAAGACCGAGCGCTGCTGGGCTGACCGGTCGGTGACCTTCCCTGTCGACAAATATGTTGATCGAGAACGTCGTTGCGCCCGCACGCGCAATCTCGTCCGGATAACGGAAAGTCGCGCAACGATTCTGTCGGTACGTCAGCTTGTGTGGGATCTGAGGGGGTTGATAACGATCCAGATACGGAATCGTCCTGATTTCGCATGGGGGTTTCGGGGCCTCCGGGGCTCAATAGGATTCACTTTGGTTCACACCCGCAGCAGTGCCACAGGGGGCACGCGCGGCACGGCAAGTCGGCGGGCTGCCCACTCGGTGCAAGCCCGCTCCGGAGGGATCCCAGATGTTCAAGCGGCAGGGGCGGAATCTGTCCCGCATAACCACTGTCATGCTCACGACCAGCATCGGGCTGGGCGGAGGACTGTTCGCGGCCGGTGCGGCGGTCGCGGCCGACGCCCCCGCGTCGGGCGTGACCGCGATCGTCCAGCCGGACATGTTCGGCGAGCGGGTCGACGTCCAGGGCAAGGACAGCGTCGACGCGGGCCTGTTCACCCTCAAGACGGCCTCCGGTGAGCTGCTGCAGACCTACTGCATCGACTTCGACAACCCGGTGTACCTGGACAGCAAGGCCAAGTACCACGAGGCCGACTGGTCCGCGAGCTCCCTCAACGGCAACGCGAACGCCCCCAAGATCCGCTGGATCCTGGAGAACTCGTACCCGCAGGTGCCGATCGACGCCCTGCGCAAGGCGATCGGCGACTCCGAGCTCTCGGAGAAGGACGCCGCCGCGGGCACCCAGTCCGCGATCTGGAAGTTCTCGGACAACAAGACCGCGACCCCGCGCAACGAGCACGCCAAGAAGCTGCGCGACTACCTGACGGGCGACGCCAACAAGGGCGTCGCGGCCGAGCCGAAGCCCTCGCTGACCCTCACCCCGGACTCCGTCTCCGGCAAGTCCGGCGCCAAGCTCGGCCCGTTCGTGCTGAACACCAGCGCCAACGAGGTCAAGCTCGCCGTCTCCGGCGACGCCGCCGACAAGATCAAGGTGCTGGACAAGGACGGCAAGCCGGTCAACGGCACGCTGGCCGGCCCGGTCGCCAAGGACACCCAGCTGTTCCTGGACGTCCCCGGCGGCACCCCGGACGGCAAGGCCGTGCTCAAGGCCACCGCCGACACCACCGTCCTCAGCGGCCGGGTCTTCATGAGCGGCCTGGACGACCAGGGCAACCACAGCCAGACCATGATCCTGGCCGGCTCCAAGAAGCTCAGCGTCGCGGCCGCGGGCCAGGCCACCTGGAAGCAGGGCCAGGGCGCGATCGTCGACAGCTCCGCCAAGGAGGAGTGCGCCAACGGCGGCGTGCGCGTCTCCGTCACCAACACCGGCGACCAGCCGGCCGAGGTGACCGTGCAGCCGGGCCAGAAGGTCACCGTGCAGCCCGGCAAGACCGAGACCGTGCTGGTCAAGGTCGCCGAGAAGACCAAGTACGACATCACCGTCACCGGCCCGAACGGCTACTCCAAGAAGTTCACCGGGGTCCTCGACTGCAAGACCGGCGTGACCCCGACCGGTACCCCGACCACCCCGACCGGCACCGGCACCACCACCGCGACCCCCTCGGGCACCCCCTCGGGCACCCCGAGCTCCGGTGCCGCCCACCCGGCCCCGTCGACCACCAGCGCCGCCCCGGGTACCGGTGGCCTGGCCCAGACCGGTGCCAATGACTCCACCCCGATCCTCGCCGCCGTCGCCGGTGGCCTGGTCGTGGCCGGTGGCGCCGCGGTCTTCGTCCTGCGCCGCCGTGGCCGTCACGGTCGCACCACCGCCTGAACCGCCTGAACCGTCTGAAACGGTCCGAACCGCCTGAGCGGTGCTCCGGGAGGCGCTGACCTCCCGGGGCCCCGAACGAGCGGAGCCCGGCCCGGCTCCCCGCACCAGCTGCGGGGAGCCGGGCCGTCGCGTTTCCCGGCCCGCGCCCGGCCCGGGCCCGGTGCGCGCGCCCCGGGCGCGGACACCCCCGGGGCGAACATCCCGGCGCGGATACCCCGGTGGGGTCACCCCGGCGGTTCGGGGCTCCCGGCCGGGTGCGGCACAATGGAACGCTGCAAGACGAATACTCCCGACGACGCCGGAGCGATCTCACGTGGCGGAATACATCTACACGATGCGCAAGGTGCGCAAGGCGCACGGAGACAAGGTCATCCTTGACGACGTGACGCTCAGCTTCCTCCCCGGGGCGAAGATCGGCGTCGTGGGCCCCAACGGTGCCGGTAAGTCCACCGTGCTGAAGATGATGGCCGGCCTGGAGCACCCCTCCAACGGCGACGCCTTCCTCTCGCCCGGCTTCACCGTCGGCATGCTCCTCCAGGAGCCCCCGCTCGACGAGACCAAGACGGTCCTGGAGAACGTCCAGGACGGCGTCAAGGAGATCAAGGGCAAGCTCGACCGCTTCAACGAGATCGCCGAGCTGATGGCGACCGACTACTCGGACGCCCTGCTCGAGGAGATGGGCAAGCTCCAGGAGGAGCTGGACCACGCCGAGGCCTGGGACCTGGACGCCCAGCTGGAGCAGGCCATGGACGCCCTGGGCTGCCCGCCCGGCGACTGGGCCGTCACCAAGCTCTCCGGTGGCGAGAAGCGCCGCGTGGCGCTCTGCAAGCTGCTGCTGGAGGCCCCCGACCTGCTGCTGCTCGACGAGCCCACCAACCACCTCGACGCCGAGTCGGTGAACTGGCTGGAGCAGCACCTGGCCAAGTACAAGGGCACCGTCGTGGCCGTCACCCACGACCGGTACTTCCTCGACCACGTGGCCGAGTGGATCCTGGAGCTCGACCGCGGCCGCGCCTACCCGTACGAGGGCAACTACTCCACCTACCTGGAGACCAAGCAGTCCCGTCTCAAGGTCGAGGGGCAGAAGGACGCCAAGCGCGCCAAGCGCCTCAAGGAAGAGCTGGAGTGGGTCCGCTCCAACGCCAAGGGCCGCCAGGCCAAGTCCAAGGCCCGCCTCGCCCGTTACGAGGAGATGGCGGCCGAGGCCGACAAGATGCGGAAGCTGGACTTCGAGGAGATCCAGATCCCGCCGGGCCCGCGCCTGGGCAGCGTCGTCATCGAGGTCGAGAACCTCAACAAGGCCTTCGGCGAGAAGGTCCTGATCGACGACCTCAGCTTCACCCTGCCGCGCAACGGCATCGTCGGCATCATCGGCCCGAACGGCGCCGGCAAGACGACGCTGTTCAAGATGCTCCAGGACCTGGAGACCCCGGACTCCGGCAAGGTCAAGGTCGGCGAGACCGTCAAGATCAGCTACGTCGACCAGAGCCGCGCCAACATCGACCCGAAGAAGACCCTTTGGGAGGTCGTCTCCGACGGTCTGGACTGGATCAACGTCGGCCAGGTCGAGATGCCGTCCCGCGCCTACGTGTCGGCCTTCGGCTTCAAGGGTCCGGACCAGCAGAAGCCGGCCGGCGTGCTCTCCGGCGGTGAGCGCAACCGCCTGAACCTGGCGCTCACCCTCAAGCAGGGCGGCAACCTGCTGCTCCTCGACGAGCCCACCAACGACCTCGACGTCGAGACGCTCTCCTCGCTGGAGAACGCCCTGCTGGAGTTCCCCGGCTGCGCCGTGGTCATCTCCCACGACCGCTGGTTCCTGGACCGAGTGGCCACCCACATCCTCGCCTACGAGGGCGAGAGCAAGTGGTTCTGGTTCGAGGGCAACTTCGAGTCGTACGAGAAGAACAAGATCGAGCGACTGGGCGCCGACGCCGCCCGTCCGCACCGGGCCACGTACAAGAAGCTGACCCGAGGCTGACACCCAGCTGTCACAACGGCCCGGCAGACTGCCCCCCGGGGGCGGCCTGCCGGGCCGCGGCCCGTCACCGAGGTTCGGCGGCGGGCGACCGGACACCGAGGAGAACACCCGTGGCTCGCCACATCTACGCCTGCCCGCTGCGCTGGTCCGACATGGACGCCTTCGGGCACGTCAACAACGTGGTCTTCCTGCGCTACCTGGAGGAGGCCCGGATCGACTTCATGTTCACCCAGGCCGCCGAGGCCGGTGCCGGGGAGTTCGCGGGCGGCTCGGTGGTGGCCCGCCACGAGATCGACTACAAGCGCCCGCTGGTGCACCGGCCGGAGCCGGTCACCGTGGAGACCCGGGTGACGCACATCGGCAGCGCCTCGCTGACCGTCTCCTACGACATCAAGGACGTCCACGAGGACGGCTCCGAGACGGTGTACGTCCGGGCCTCCACCGTGGTGGTGCCCTACGACCTGGCCGCGGGCCGGCCGCGCCGGATCTCGCCGGTGGAGCGGGAGTTCCTCTCCCGGTTCATGGACGAGGCCCCGGTCGGCGCGGCAGTCTGAAAGTCCCTGGACCCCCGAACCGATTCGAGCTGAGCCGCGTTGACCGTCACCGCCCGCCTCGCCCTGACCGACACCCGTGAGGCCGCCGACCTCTCCGCCTTCCTGCTGCGCCTGCTGCGCTTCGACAAGGCGGCGGCCGTGCGGCTGCAGGCGGTCGACCCGGCCGCGGCGGACGGCGTGCTGGCGGTCTTCGGACGGCTGCCGCTGGGCGAGTCCGGCGTGCTGGCGATCCGCACCGCCCGGCTGGACGGCCTGGACGAGCCGGTGGACCTGACCGTCTCCGCGGGCCAGCTGCTGGACGGCGTGGACGCCGATTCGGGCGCCGTCGCGCTGCCCGCGCCGGTGACCGGCCCGGCCTGGGCCGGGCTGCTGCCGCCGCGGGTCGGCTGGCGGCCGGTCGGGACCCCGCCGGCGGCCGAGGTGTGCCGCGAACTGATGGCGGCGGTGGGGGAGTTCCGCGAGCGCAGTGAGGCCGTCCCGGCGCAGCACCGCACCCGCGCGGTGCTGGACCGGCTGGCGGACGAGGTGTGGTCCCGCCCGGTCTCGGTGCTGCCGGAGCTGCCGCTGCGCGCCGTGCACGCCTCGTACCGGATCGGTTTCCTGAGCCCCGAGGCGCCGCTCTCGGTGCACCGGGCGGGCGGCTGGCTGCGGTTGAGCTCCCCGGTGGGCTCGGTGGTGGTGCGGACCGCGGCCGCGCCGGGCGCGGGGCTGGGCCTCAGCCCGCTGCGCTGATCCTGCTGCGGTAGCGGCAGGCCTACGCTCAGCCCGGGGTGTTGATCATCGAGGCGGCGGCGTAGACCAGGTAGTCCAGCAGCTGCCGCTCGTGCTCGGCGGGCAGTTCCAGGCTCGCCACGGCGGCCCGCATGTGGGTGAGCCAGGCGTCGTGGGCGGCCTTGTCGACCTTGAACGGCGCGTGCCGCATCCGCAGCCGAGGGTGGCCGCGCCGGTCGCTGTAGGTGCGCGGGCCGCCCCAGTACTGCATCAGGAACAGCGCCATCCGCTCCTCGGCCGGGCCGAGGTCCTCCTCGGGGTACATCGGCCGCAGCAACTCGTCCTCGGCGATGCCCTCGTAGAAGCGGCGGGTCAGGCGCCGGAAGGTGTCCTCACCGCCGACCTGCTCGAAGAAGGTCTCCTCGCTGAACGTGCCTCGTCCGATCTCTGTCACCCGACCATGGTCGCAGACGCCGACGGGGCCGTACACCGGGACGAAAGGCGTACGACCCCGTCGGGCCTGAGTGGTCAGGGCAGTGCGCGGACGGCTACGCGTCCTCCCACTTGAACAGCTTCCAGGCGATGCCGGTGAACACGGCCGCGAAGAGCAGCAGTCCGCCCATGGCGGGCAGGGCGTCCATGACGCCGCCGCCGCGGGTCAGCACCGACTGGGCGGCCGACACCAGGTGCTTGAGCGGCATGACCTGGGAGACGGTCTTCAGCCAGTCCGGGGCGCCGTCCAGCGGGAAGAACGAGCCGGACAGGAAGGACATCGGCAGCACGATGAGCTGCGAGATGCCGTTCGCGGCCTCCTCGGTCTTGGCGACCGAACCGGCCAGCAGGCCGATCGACATGAAGGCGAGCGTCGCGCAGGCCACCAGCGGCAGGATCAGCCACCAGTTGCCGGTGAGCTTGAGCCCGAAGAAGCTCGTCGCGACGACCAGGAAGACGGTGGTCTGCAGGAAGGCGGTCACCAGCGAGACCGCGATCCGGGAGCTGACCACCGCGCCGGCGCTGATCGGGGCCAGTCGCAGGCGCCGCAGCACCTTGGACTTGCGCCAGTTGACCAGGGTCAGCGCGGCGCCGAAGACCGCGCCGGTGGCGACGGCCCAGCCGAGCAGGCCGGGGGTGAGGAACTGGATCGGCTTGAGCGACTGGTCCTCGACCTGCTGGGAGTCCAGCACGTAGGCGGCCGGCTGGTGGGTGGCGGCCTGGTTGGCGCTCTGGACGACCGAGTTGAGGATGCCCTGGACCGCGCCGGCCTTGACCTGGTCGGCGGCGGTGTAGCGGAGCTCCACCTTGCCGTCCGGGCCCTGGCTGATCATCGCGTCGAAGTCGCCCTTGCGGACCTTCTCCAGGGTGCCGGCCTCGTCGTCGGTCCTGGTGATGGTGAGGACCTTGTCCAGGCCGGCCCGTTCGTCGCCCTGGATCGAGTCGAACAGCTTGACCGCGCCGACCTGGGCGACCTTGGCGTGCGGGCTGGCGGAGCCCTTGGTGACGGAGCCGAAGAAGACCAGGAAGACCAGCGGGAACAGCAGGACGAAGAAGGTCGCGGTGCGGTCGCGCTTCATCCCGAGCAGCATCGCGCGGGACAGGCTCCAGAACGCGCTGACCCGCTCCCGCCCGTCGGCGGAGCCGGCCGAACCACCGCGCTGGGCGGGGACCTTCGGCTCGGTGGAGGTGCTGGTCATGCGCGGAACTCCCGTCCGGTCAGCTGGAGGAAGACGTCCTCCAGGGTGGCGCCGCGCACTTCGAGGCCGCGCAGCGCGTTCTGCTCGGCGAGGACGCTGAGCACCGGGGCGGGAAGGCGGGTGGAGACGGAGAGCGAGACGGTGTCGTCCTCCAGGTTGGCGACGTCGGCGCCGGCCGCGGCCAGCAGCTCGCGGGCCCGCTCGACCGGCAGCTGGCCGGAGGCCACGCTGATCCGGACGGTGTCGTCGATCTCGCGGATCAGCGCCGCCGGGGCGCCGGTGTGCAGGATCTTGCCGTGGTCCATGATCGAGACCCGGTCGCAGAGCACCTCGGCCTCGTCCAGGTAGTGGGTGGTCAGGACGACGGTGCGGCCCTCGGCGTTGATGTCCCGCAGCAGGTCCCAGAGGTTGCGGCGGGCCTGCGGGTCGAGGCCGGTGGTGGGCTCGTCCAGGAAGACGAGCTCCGGGTCGTGGGCCAGGGCGCAGGCGATCGACAGGCGCTGGGCCTGGCCGCCGGACATCTGGTCGGTGAGGGTCTCGGCCTTGTCCGAGAGCCCGACCCGCTCCAGCATCGCGTCGGCCCGCTTGGGGCCGACCCCGTAGAACGACGCGAAGGTGCGGATCGTCTCCCGGGCGGTCAGCTTCCGGAAGAAGGCGGAGGCCTGGAACTGCACGCCGATGCGCGGCAGCAGCTTCGGGTTGCGCGGCCAGGGGGCCATCCCCAGCAGCTCGACCCGGCCCTCGTCGGGCTTGCGGACCCCTTCCAGGATCTCCATGGTGGTGGTCTTCCCGGCCCCGTTGGGACCGAGGATCCCGTAGAACTCGCCGGCCTCGACGGTGAGCGACACCCCGTCGACGGCCTGCACATCCCCGTACCGCTGGCGGATGCCGTCAGCGGATATAGCAGCAGTCATGAGGCCAGAGAATAGGGCTCATGAGGCGTCTTGTGCACACCGGGGACGGGAATTTGTGGATTCCCTGAGGGAGGCACGGGAAAAGCCGGGCCGGGCGGAAAAACGAATTCCGCCCGGCCCGGCCGGAGTTATCCCTGACGTACGCTCAAAGCGCAGGTCAGGCGCGGTGCACCGTGATCGTCGTCCAGGCGCCGACGTGGATCCGGTCGCCGTCGCCCAGGGGGATGGCGGTGTTCGGGGAGATCGGTTCCTCGCCCCCGTTCACGGTGGTTCCGTTGGTCGATCCCTGGTCCACCAGCACCCAGCTGCCGTCCGCCTGTTCGGCGAGCAGCGCGTGCTGGTGCGAGGCGCCCGGGTCCTCCGGCGGCACCGACAGGTCGATCTCCGGGACGGTGCCCCGGTGCTGGCTGCGCCGGCCGATCCGCAGCTGGCCGCGGCCGGTCAGCGGGATGCGGCGCTCGGGGCAGTACGGCGGGAAGAACAGGCCGGCCGCCTCGGGGCCGCTGCGGGCCATCATGTCGGTGAAGTAGTCGCGGTCGGCCGAGACCACCGCGATCCAGTTGCTGCGCACCGGCCCGGCCGGGGTGGGCTCCGGCTGGGCGCCGGGCTGGGCCTGCGGCGGGGCCAGGTGGAAGGACGTGCCGAAGTCGCCGCCGCGGGTGTTCGGGCCGGGGCCGGCGGGCTGGGCGTACACCGGGCCGGAGTCCTCGCGGACCGGGGCCTCCGGGAAGGCGCCCTCCGGCGGCGGGTAGCCGTAGGTGTGGGGGTACTCCGGCTGCGGCTGGTACTCCGGGGCCTGCGGCTGGTGCTGCTGCGGGGCCTGCGGCTGGTACTCCGCGGCCTGCTGCTGGTGGGACTGGTGCTGCTGGTGCGGCTGCGGGGCCGGGGCTCCGCCGTAGGCCGCCGGGATGTTCAGCGGCGGGGGCTGGGCCGGGCCCGGCGAGGGCGCGCCGCCGGCCGGCGCCTGGCGGCCGGAGGGCGCGGACAGCTCGTAGTCGTAGCCGCACTCCTCGCAGAACCGCCCGGTCTGCGGGCTGCGGCAGATCGGGCAGACGGCCAGGCCCTCGGTGAGTCCGGGGCCGGCCGGCGGCGGGAAGGCACCGGGCGGCGGGTAGCCGCCGGGCGGTGGGAACGCCCCGGGCGGGGGCGGCGGGACGGCCCCCGGCGGGGGTGGCGGCGGCGTGCCGAAGGCCGCACCGCCGTGCTGCGGGTGTCCGGCGGGCGCGCCGGGGTGGCCCCCGTGGGCGCCGGGCGCCGGGACCGGCGGGGTCATCGGGAAGCCGCAGAAGTCGCACCAGTCCTCGGCCTGCGACTCGTGGCCCCTCGGGCAGATCGGCATCAGGTCCCCCTCGTTTCGGGCCGGTGCGGTGCGGCGTCGCGCCGGGCGGCCGGCCCGATCACGTCTACAGCGGTCACTTCGCGGTCACTTCTTCACACGTACCGTCTTGGTCGACCGGGTCTCAAGGGTCATCGAGTCGGCCTCGCTCACGTTCTTACGGAACCGAACCGTACCCTCCTTCGGGTCCACCACGTCCACCACCTTCTGCAGCAGCTTGAAGGTGCCCTCGTTGCCGGTCGCGTGGGCGATCCGGACGGCGGCGCCGAGCTTGGCGGTGGCGGTGTCGACGTCGCCGGAGCGGTGGGCCTCCAGGCCCTCCTGGATGGAGGAGGCCAGCTCGGCCTGCCCGGTGTAGTGGGCGACCTGGGGGCTGATCCGGGTGGAGGAGGCGAGGTCGTCCGTCCAGACGGCCTTCACCAGGCCCTGGCTGAGCACCTCGGGGGTGCCGCCGCCGACCTGCGGGGGCAGCACCAGGCTGATCCGGGCGGCGAGCATCTCGTTGCCGACCGAGGCGGACGGGACCTCGACGCAGACGTGGTAGTCGCGGCTCTCGTCGCCCCAGGAGCCGGTGGGGTAGTCGCCCGCCCGGGGCCCGGCCTCGGCGCGGCGGTCGCTGAGGTCCTCGACGGCGGGGGCGACCTGCTTGACGAACTTGACGGTGGCGTTGGCCGGGGTCCAGATCCGCAGCGCGACGTCGGCGACCTGCTTGCCCATCGCGCCGGTCATCATCGAGCGGAAGTCCTCGGCGAGGCCGGAGGGCTCGGCGACGATGTCGGTGGTGCCGAGCAGCGCGGAGGAGATCTTGCGCAGTTCGTCGATCCGCCAGTCGGTGCCGACGCCGCGGCAGTCGGCGGTGAAGTGGCCGGTGACCCGCTCGATCGTGCGGGCGAGGTCCTCGGCGGACTCGTGCTCGTTGTTGCCGTCGGTGAGCAGGATGGCGTGCCGGATGGCGATGTCGCGGCGGGTGAGGAAGAGCTTGTCGGCCTTGGACAGCCAGGTGCCCATGGCGGTGCCGCCGGCCGCGGTGAGGCGGCGCAGCGACTCCTTGGCCTGCTCCCGGGTGGCCGCCGAGGCGGTGGCCAGGGTGCCGTCGCCGGGGTAGATGTCGCGGGCCTCGTGGGTGCCTGCGACGACGGCGAAGGCGGTGCCGTCGCGCAGGGCGTCGATGGCGGCGGCGGTGGCCTCGCGGGCGCCGTTGATCTTGGTCTTGGGGTAGTCCATCGAGCCCGAGCAGTCGACCAGGACCACCACGGCCGCGTTGGCGTCGCCGCTCTGCGGGCCGGCGTCGGCGAGCCCGAGCGGGCGGCCGCCGGAGGTGCCGCCGCCGGTGGAGGTGACGGTGACGATGGCGTTGACCTCGCGGGCGCCGTCGGCCAGGTACTCGTTCTGGAAGATCTCCACGTCGAACCTGGGCAGGTTCGGCTTCGCCAGTGTTGCCATGGGGCGGTGGCTCCCGTCGGGTGAGGGGTGGATGCGATCAGGTCGGTGGGGCGGACCGGCGGACGGGGGCCGTCGGTCCGGTCGCGCGGAACCGGTCAGGCCGTCGGCGGGTGCGGCGGCTGCGGCGGGACGGGCGGGGCGACGGGGGGCGCGGGCGGCGCCGGCGGGGCGGCCGGGGCCGGGGGCAGCGGGGCGGCGGCGGAGCCGATCACCGGGAGGTCCGGCAGGGTCGGCTCGTAGTCCTCGTAGTCGTCGTTCCCGGCGGCGGCCGCCGGCCTGACGATCTTGAGGTCCAGCGCGGTCGGCGTCTCCACGATCTCCGCCAGCGCGGCGGCGGACGGTTCGATCGGCAGCACGGCGACCGTGATGTTGTCGTGCCCGCCGGCCGCGACCGCGAACTTGACCAGGGTCTGGGCCGCCAGCAGCGGTTCGGTGCGGGCGTCCGGGCGGACGTAGTAGGCCAGGTCGGTGGCCGCCTCGGCGTAGTTCCACAGCCCGTCGGTGCAGATCAGCAGCACTCCGGGGACGTGCGGGGTGAACTCGAGGGTGTGCGGCACGACCTCCTCGGCGTCGGCGCCGAGCCAGCCGGTGATCGCGTGGGCGCGCGGGTCGGCGTAGGCCTCGGCCTCGCCCATCAGCCCGGCCTCGACCATCCGGGCGGCCCAGGAGTCGTCCTGGGTGAGCCGGAAGGGTTCGGCGCCGGCCCGGTCGTCCGGGATCCAGTACGCCCGGGTGTCGCCCACCCAGCCGATGGTCACCCGGCCGCCTGCGGCTATGGCGCTGACGTAGGTGCACGCGGGCGCGTTGACGTCGGGCCTGGTCGGGCCGGCGCCGTCGGTGGCGAGGTCGGCGACGGCCTTGGCGGCGTCCGCGATCGCCGTGCGCATCGCCCCCTCCGGGTCGCGGCCGGCCTCCAGGGAGGTCAGCAGGGACTCGGAGGCGGCGTCGACGGCGGTCTCCGAGGCCTCGTCCGGGCGGTCGGAGGAGGAGACGCCGTCGCACACCACGGCGACCACGACCGGCTCCCCGCCGGGCAGCGAGGTGGCGGCGACGGTGAAGGAGTCCTCGTTGCGGTGGTGGCGCACGCCGCGGTCGCTGACCCCGGCGACGCCCGCGAGCGCCTTCTCCATGTGGTCGCGCGGGCGCGGCTGGGCGCTCCCGCAGCCCTCGCAGTAGCCGTCCTCGGTGACCTGTGCCTGCCCGCAGTTGACGCAGACCGGCCCGCGTTGCGGCGGGACGGCCTCACCGCGTGCGGCGGCCCAGCTGGCGGGCATCGCGCCCGGGGCCGCCCGGCCGTCCCGGCCGGCCCCGCAACGCCCGCAGTAGGCGTCGTCAAGGTCCATCGGCTCGGAACAGCTCGGGCACTCGGTCTGCTGCGGCATCGGCTACACCCACGTCCTGGGGCGGGCCCGGTTGGCCCGTTCCACCATCTCGATCCTGGTCTCGGCCCGGTCGGCCAACCGGGCGAGTACCCGGTAGGACTGTTCCAGGGCGAAGCGCAGTTCCCGCTCCACGGCGGGACGTCCGAGGACGACCGGGCCGGCGCCCTGCGGGGCGCCGGCCGAGCCGGCGCCGACCCAGCCGAGGGCCGCGCCGAGCACCTCGACCGAGAGCTCCTCGCGGCGGCGGTCGTCCAGGCGCAGCGCGGTCAGCTGGTCGGAGCCGGCCGCGAGGTCGACGGCGAGCGGGTCGGTGGCGGCCCTTTCGCGCAGCCGGGCGCGGACGGCGGCGATCCGGGCGGCGGTGTACTGGCTGGAGGTGGCCGGGACGGACTCCAGCGCCCGCACCGCGCCGGGCCGGTCGTCCTCGGCGAGGCGGACCCGGGCCAGGCCGAAGGCGGCGCTGAGGTAGGACTGGTCGGTGGTCCAGACGAGCCGGTAGAACTCGGCCGCGTCGCCGCCGTCGCCGAGCAGTTCGGCGCAGATGCCGAGGGCGAGCTTGGGAGCGGCCTCGCCCGGGAAGGCGTCGTAGACCGCGTCGAAGGCCTCGGCGGCCGCCCGCAGGCGGGGCTCGGCGGCGGTGCCGGCGGGGTCCTCGGCGAGGTCCGCGCCGGCGCCGACCAGGGCGACCAGGCCGCGGTACCAGACCACCCGCCAGTCGTCCGGGTGGTCCTGCTCCAGCTTCGCGAACTCCTGCACGGCCGTGCCGTGGCGGCCGAGTTCGAGCAGGGAGCGCAGTTCACGCAGCCGACTCTCGACCGAGACGGCGGGGGCGCCGGCGAGGGCGGCGAGCGCCTCCTCGGGGTCGGCGGCGAGCAGGGTGGCGAGGAAGCCGGCGTTGGGGTCGCCCGGGTCGACCCGGGGGACGGGCAGCGCGAGGGCGGCGGCGGCCGGGTCGAGCCCGGCCACCCGGAGCTGTCCGGGCTGGGTGGTGGGCAGCACCAACTCGGTGTCCACGACGCGCAGTTCGGGGCCGAAGAGGGTGGACGGCGCGGGCCGGGGCCGTTCGTCCTGGAGGGCCAGGATCTCCCGCAGCACGCCGGTGAGCTGGTCGGCCATCTCCTCGGCGGAGGAGAACCGGCGGGCCGGGTCCGGGTCGGTGGCGCGGACCAGGAAGCGGTAGTAGGACTCGTACCTGGCGAAGACCTCGACGTCCTCGGGGCCGGGCAGCGAGTCGCGGTAGGTGGTGCTGTAGCCCTGGAAGTCGAAGGTGAGCACCGCGAGGGTGCGGGCCACGGTGTAGAGGTCGGAGGCGGGGGAGGGGCCGTCGGTGGCGATCTCCGGGGCCTGGTAGCCGATGGTGCCGTAGATCGCGCCGTCGTCGTCGAAGCGGCGGACCGCGCCCATGTCGATGATCTTGAGCGTGTCGCCGCTCTGGATCACGTTGTCGATCTTGAAGTCGCAGTAGATCAGGCCTCGGCCGTGCAGGTAGCCCAGGGCCGGCAGCGCCTCCAGCGCGTACGCGATCGCCTGCTCGACCGGCAGCGGCTCGCGCCGGCCGTCCGGGGTGCGGCGGTCGTTGGCGATGTCCTTGAGCGACTTGCCGCCGACGAACTCCATCACGATGTAGCCGTCGGTGGAGCCGGTGCGCAGGTCCGGGTGCTCGGCGAAGTTGATGATCCGGACGATGTTCGGGTGGTCCACCTCGGCCAGGAAGCGCCGCTCGGCGACGGCCGCGGCCAGCGCGTCCTCGTCCCCGGTGTCCAGCAGGCCCTTGAGCACCACCCACTTGTCGTTGACCCGCCGGTCCACCGCCAGGTAGATCCAGCCGAGCCCGCCGTGCGCCAGGCAGCCGAGCACCTCGTACTGGCCGCCGACCAGGTCGCCGCGGCGCAGCTTGGGGGTGAAGGAGTACGGCGTGCCGCACTTGGTGCAGAAGCCGTCCGGGCGGCCCGGCCGGCCGTTCTTCTCCCGGCCCACCGGGGTCTCGCACTTGGAGCAGTACCGCTTGCGCTCCGGCACCTCGGGGTTCTCCAGCACCGCCTGCGCCGGGTCGGCCGTCTCCACGGTCGGCACGGTGACCAGGCCGGCGCCCAGCCGGTTGCGGGTGCCCGCGCTGACGCTGCCGCGGGTGGAGCGCACCGAGACCGAGCGGCTGCTGCCGGTGCGGGTCGAGCGGTGCGAGCGGGAGCGGCCGGACATCGACCGGCCGGAGCCGGTGCGGGCCGACAGCGAGCGGATCGAGGCGCCGGGGGCGGAGTCCGGGGTGACCCGGGCGGACGGGACGTAGGGCTGGGTGATGCCGGTGTCGCCGCCGGGCGGGGTCAGCCCGCACTCGTCGCAGTAGCCGTCCGCATCGATGGTGCCCGAGCAGTCCCGCGGGCACGGCGAGCCGGGCCCGGCGGCGGTCGGCGGGGCGGCGCCGGCGGCGGCGGCCGGGGGGACCGTGGTGGTCCCCACCGGGGTCAGCCCGCACTCGTCGCAGTAGCCGTCCGCATCGATGGTGCCGTCGCCGGAGCACTCCGGCCGCACGCACGTCTCGCCCATCAACCTCAGCCCCCCTGTACCTGTCCGTCGACCGGCGTCTGGCCGGCCGACCCGTGTGCCTGCTGCCCGTGGGCCTGGTGCCCGTGGGCGTGCTGCCCGTGCGCCTGCTGCCCGTGCTGCCCGTGCTGCCCGTGCGCCTGCGCGCCGTCGGAGGCCTCGGCCTGGGCCGGGCGCAGCGACTGCTGGAAGCGGGCCACCGCGGCGGCCGCCGCCCGCAGGTCGCACGGCGCGCTCCAGAGCAGCCAGCGCGCCTTCTCGTACCGTTCGATCACTTCCGGGTCCTCGGCGACCCGCATCCGGGCCGCCATCGCCTTGTAGGCGTCCAGCCGGCCGCGCAGCTCGGCCCGGACGGCCAGCGGCTGGGTCACCTCGGTGAGCGAGTGCCGGGCCCGGGCCAGCTCCTTGGCGGCGGCGTCCTCCAGCGCGTCCAGCAGCGGCGCCAGCCGGCCCCACTGCCCGGCCTGGCGTAGGTCCAGGGCGGTGACGATCCGTTCGCGCAGCGCCGAGGCCGGGCCGGGCACCGCGGGTACGTCGCTGGAGGCTATCTTCGCCAGCACCTCGCCGCGGGCCCGGCGGGCCTCGGCCAGGGTGGCGTCGGCCCGCTGGAGCAGGTCGCCGACGCCCTGGAGGCGCTCCTCGGCGTCGTCGCGCAGCCGCAGCAGGTTCTCCAGCTCCAGCCGGACGCCGTCCAGGGCCCGCCCGGCCCGGTCGAACCGCTCGGTGTCCACCACCCCGGCGGGGGAGGCGAAGGCCTCGCCGTCCGGGACGGTGCCGCGCTGGGCGGGCACCCGGGCCGGGCGCCACAGGGCCAGCGGGTCCTCGCGGACCTCGGTGCGCAGCTCGGTGAGGTCCCGCTCCAGCCCGGTCAGGTCGTCGCCCAGCGGGTGGCTGCCGGTGCGCACGCCGAGCGAGGCGGCCAGCGTGTGCACCCGGTGCAGCTCGGCCAGCAGCAGGTCGATCCGGGCCGGCAGCGCCGACCAGACCGCGTCGGCAGCGCTGACCACCTCCAGCACGGTGGCGTACCAGGAGTTCATCCGGGCCATCAGCGCGTCCAGGCTGATCCGCTCGACCAGCTTGGCGGGCGCGCCCAGCAGTTGCGGCCCGTCCGGCACGGCGCCGCCCGGGACGGTCACCGCGTCGCCCGTCAGCAGCTCGGTCAGCTCGGCGAGTTCGGGCCCGCCGGGCTTGGCCTTGCGGGCCCGGACGGCGCGGGCCGAGGCGAGCGCCTCGGAGTAGCGGTCGAACAGCGCCCAGAGCAGCGGCAGCCCCTTGCCGGCGACGGACCAGCGCTCCAGGGTGCGGCCGGACAGCTCGGCGCCGTCCAGCAGCCGCAGGCCCGGGTGGTCCTGGAGGGCGAGCAGCGCCGACTCGACCGCGTCCCGCTCCGCGCCGAGGCGCGCGAGCGCGCGGTCCACCTCCTCCCGGCTCAGTACCGGGCCAGCCGATGCCGCCACCGCGGTGTCCTTCCTTCCTCGCGTGCGATCCCGCCCTGTGCGACGTGCGATCCCACGACAACCCCCCGTGTCCACCACCGGTCTCCCCGTGGTGATCGTCCCGAACCCTAGCCGGTGGCCGTTCGGGCGGTGCGGGCGCGGGGCGTCAAGACGGCGTCAACGCCCCGCGTCAGCGGTGCTCCGTGCGCGATGCGGCGCCGCCTGGTGGGGCGCCCGGTGCGGTGCCCTGCGGCGACCGGTGCGGCGCCCGGTGCGGTGCTCAGTGCGTGCTCAGCGCGTGCTCAGTGCGGGACCGGCCAGTAGCGCTCCGCGTCGTTGAGCATGTACGGCTTCAACCAGCGGTCGTAGCTGCGCCCCCAGTCGCCGCTCGCGTGGTAGTCGGCCAGCACCTGGTTGACCCGCGCGGTGAGGTCCGGGCTGGTCTTGAGCATGGCGACGCCGATCACCTCGGGCTGCACGTCGCCGTCCACGATCCGCACGGTCTGGTCCTGCGCGGCCTGACCGGCCGCCAGGCCGTCGTCGGTCATGGTGGCGTCGACCTTGCCGAGCTGCATCAGGACCAGGCAGTCCAACTGGTTCTCCACCACCGTCAGCTGGGCCCTGGCGTCCTTCTTGGCGCCCTTGGCCGGGTCCATCACGTCGGCGGCCGTCGAGCCCTTGGCGACGCAGACGTTCTTGCCGCCGATCGCCTCGTCCAGGTTCTTCGCCGGGGAGGTCTTCGGCACCAGCACCCGCTGGGAGATGCTGAAGTACGGCTTGGAGAAGGCGACCTGCTCCATCCGCTTGCAGTTGACGGTCATGGTGCGGACGATCAGGTCGACCCGGCCCTTCTGCACCGCGTCGACCCGGTCGGCGGTGGCCACCGGCTTGAGCACCACCTTGTCCGGGTCGCCCATGATGGCGGTGCCGATCGCCCGGGCCAGGTCGATGTCGAAGCCCTCGATCTGGCCGGTGTTCGGGTTGCGGGCGCCCCAGCGGTAGCTGTTCTGGTCGACGCCGATCACCAGGCTGCGCTTGCCCTTGATGGCCTTCACCGCCGGGCCGTCCACCGAACTCGGCGGCACGCTGCCGTAGATGTCGCAGGAGTCGGACTGGTCCTGGCTCTGCTGGACGGCCTGCGGCGCGGTCGCGGTGGTCGCGGCGGCGGCCCCGGCCGGTGCGGCGCCGGAGGGGCCGCCCCCGCCGAGCACGGCCGCGCAGGCGGCCAGCACGGCCAGTGCGGCGGCGCTCCTGGTCGGTACGGTGGTGCCGCGCGTGAGTGTCCGTGTGCGCATGAGTGTCCGTTCCCCCTCTACCGGTACTCGGCGAGTCGTCGGCCCAGGCCGCGCAGCGCGGCGACCGCGGCCGCCAGGCCGAGCACGGCGGCGGCGCCGGCCGCCAGCCGGAGGTCCCCGGCGGTGCCGTCGGCGTAGGCCGTGAAGCGGGCCTGCTCGGCGTCGGCGGCCTGGGCCAGTGCCCGGTCGGTGGCGTTGAAGGCGGCGTCGGCGGTGGTGGTGGTGTCGGTGGCGGACACCGTCGCGTTCAGGGCGCCCTGGTAGTCGGCGTTCTCGACCTCGGCGGTGCGCGCCTTGCGGTACCGGTCCTGCCACTCGTCGTACTGCTGGGCGGCGGTGGCCAGCGGCTGGTCCGCGGCGGCGGGGGCGAGGATCAGCGCGTTGGAGAGCGTGCCGGCCCGGTCGCGCATCGGGGTGCCCTTGCCGGCCGTCCCGGCGAGGCGCTTGGTGACGTCGTCGTACTGGGTGGCGTAGGTGGCGGTGGAGCCGCGCGCGACCAGGTTCAGGTTCTCCGCCAGGCGCGCCGTCAGCATGTCCACCCGGGCCGAGTTGAGGGCCTGCAGCGGGAAGGCCCCTTCGAGGTCGCTCTTCTTCAACGCCGAGCCGGTGGTCAGCCCGGCCACGGCGAGCCAGAGCGTGCCGGCCAGGACGGCGGCGGTGGCGCCCAGCAGGCCGACGTTGAACACCCGGTTGGTGCGGCGGAACAGGGTCAGCTGCACCCAGCCCAGCGCGGCCAGGGTGAGCACCGCCAGGCCGTACGCGCCCCACGGCGTGGACCGGGCCGCGGCGTAGTCGGTCACCAGCTCGTGGTTCTCGATGGTGTTCAGCTCGGCGGCGGCCGGCAGCAGGACGGTCTGCATCTGCTCGGAGGCGTACCGCAGGTAAGCTCCGCCGAGCGGGATGCCCTGCCGGTTGTCGGCCCGCGCGGATTCCACCAGACCGGCGTACACCGGGAGTTGCTGGTTCAGCCGGGCGAGTGAGTCCTGGGCCGGGGAGGTCGAGGTGGTCCGGGCGGCGGCCTGGGAGATCAGCTTGGCGGCCTGGGCGAGGTCCTGTTCGTAGCGGGCCCGGACGTCCTTGGGCTCGGCGCCGGCCAGCAGGAAGCCGGAGGCCGCGGTGGTGGCGGCGTCGGCCAGCGAGCGGTGGATCTCGGCGGCGTCCCGGCTGAGCGGCTGACTGTACGAGACCACCCGGTCGGCGGCCTGCGCCCTGGTCTCCAACTGCCAGGCGGTGAGCCCGCCGAAGGCCACGGTCAGCACCGCGAGCACCACCCCGGCGATCCGCAGCCGGCCCGGGGGCGTGCGGGTGGCCTGGGCCAGCCGGGCGCGCACCCCGCGCTCCGGCGCAGTGGCCCGGGGCCGCTTCGCGGGCGGTGCGGCGCTCGGTCGGGGCGCGGCCGGACCGGGGAACGCCGCTCCCCGGGGTGCCGGCGCTCCCGGTGCTCCCAGGGTGCCCGGTGCGCCCGGGGTCGCCGTTGGTGCGCCGAACGCCGCCGTCCCCGGTGCGGCCGGCGGCGTGCCCGGTCGTGCCGGGAACGCGGCGCCCGGTGCGCCGTTGCCTACTGGTGTCGCCACCCGCCTCATCCTCCCCTGGGGCCGGCCCGTCTCCCCGGGCCCGACCGATGGCAGCAGTATGGCCGTGACTCCCTCCGGCCACACCTGACTTGCGCCGATCTTGAGCATGTCGTGCACGGTTTCCGCACGCCTCCGTACGGCTTGTGCCGATTGTCACCGGTTGTCACCGATCGCACCGGCCCCACGGAGAGGTGGCGCCCGCTGCGACGCCCGCCGGGGCCCCCGCGGTTCCGCGCCGCGCGGCCGCCGGGCCCGGCACCCCCGTGCTCCGTACCATGGGCCCCATGCGACTGCTTGGAACGATCTCGCCCGACCGCCCGCTGCTCGTCGTCGCGGTCCGCGAGGAGGCCGCCCACCTCGACGACCGGCTGCCCGTGCTGCTCACCGGGATAGGGAAGGTCAACGCCACCGCGGCCCTGGCCACCGTGCTGGCGCAGGGCGAACTCCCCTCCGAGGTGATCAACCTCGGCACGGCCGGCGCGCTGCGCCCCGGCTGGGAGGGCATGCACCACGTCGTCCAGGTGATCCAGCACGACCTGAACACCGCCGCACTCCAGCACCTCACCGGCCGCAGCTACGGCGCCCCGCTGGTGGTCGGCAAGGGCGACGGACCGGTGCTGGCCACCGGTGACCTGTTCGTCGACTCCCCGGACGCCAAGGAGCGGCTCGCCGAGCACGCCGACCTGGTCGACATGGAGGGCTACGCCGTCGCCACCGTCGCCCACCGGGCCGGGGTGCCGGTGCGGCTGGTCAAGTACGTCAGCGACGAGGCCGGGGACGGTGCGGCCCGCAGCTGGCAGGAGTCGGTCGACGGCTGCGCCCGGCACCTCGCGGACTGGGTGCACGCGCAGGGGTGGTGACGGGGCGGTTGGGTGTCGGGCCGTCAGGGGCGTCAGGGGCGTCGGGGCGTCGGGCCGGTTGGTCGTCGGGGTGTCGGTTCGGGTGGCTAGGGTGGCGCGGTGACCGAGAACACCGCGCCCAGCCCGCGCCCCGACGTCCGTCCGCCCGGCCTGAACGCCGATGAGCGGACCACCCTGCTGTCCTTCCTCGACTACCTGCGCGAGGCCGTGATCGGCAAGGTGGAGGACCTCTCCGACGAGGACGCCCGGCGGCCCGGGGTCGCCTCCGGCACCAGCCTGCTGTGGCTGGTGCGGCACTTGGCCGTGGTCGAGTACAACTGGTTCGAGTACGCGTACGGCGGCCTCGGGGACGAGCCGGCCCTGACGTCGGACGCCCCGCCGGCGGAGCTCTCCACGGCCTCGGCGGTCGCCGCCTACCGGGACGCGATCGCCCGGGCGAACGCGGTGGTCGCGGCCGCCCCCGACCTTGACCGGCCGGGCGTGCGCTCGCTGCGGCCCGACGCGGTCGAAGGGCCGTCGCTGCGCTGGGTGCTGGTGCACATGATCGAGGAGACCGGGCGGCACGCCGGGCACGCGGACATCATCCGGGAGCAGCTGGACGGTGCCGTCGGGCGGTGAGGCCGGGCGGTGAGGCGGCGGGGGTGGGAGGGCGGTTCGCCCTCCCACCGCCGCCGGTTCACTCGTGGCCGGTCGCGGTCGGTCGTGGCCGGTCGTGGCCGGCGGCGGTCGGTCGCGTCGGTCGCCGTCAGTCCCGGAAGGCCGAGAGGTCGAAGGCCGCCAGCCGCTCCGGGTCGGCGATCACGTCGATCGCGGTGATCGCGCCGGCCACGACGGTGAACGCCATGATCGACAGCGCCCGGCCGTTGGCGCCGATGACCACCGCGCCCGCGGCGCCGTTGACCAGCGCCGGGCGGGCGAACGGCGACAGCCTGCCCCACAGGACGGCCTGCCCGGCCACCGTCGCGGCACCGGTGAGCACCACGGTGTGGCGGGCCAGTCCGGCGCCGCCGTCCGAGCGCAGCACCACGTCCGGGTCCAGTACGGCGACCAGCGCCTCCAGATCGCCGGTGCGGGAGGCGGCGAAGAAGGCGTCCACGGCCAGCCGCTGACGGCCCAGGTCCCGGTCGGGCGCGGGCTGCGCCTGCACCTTGCGGCGGGCCCGGCCGGCCAGTTGGCGGGTCGCGGCCGAGGTCTTCCCGATCAGCGGGGCGATCTCCTCGAACGGCACCGCGAACAGGTCGTGCAGCACGAAGGCGACCCGCTCGGCGGGCGACAGCGACTCCATCACCACCATCAGCGCCAGACCGACCGAGTCCGCGAGCATCACCTCCTGCTCCGGGTCGACCACCCCCTCCCGGCGCAGCAGCGGGTCCGGCAGCCGCTCGGGGCCGCTCGCGCCGTCCGGTCCGACCGGTTGGAGCGGCTCCTCCCGGCGGGCGGCGCGGTCGCGCAGCAGGTTCAGGCAGACCCGGGACACCACTGTGGTCAGCCAGCCGCCGAGGTTGGCCACGGTGGCCGTGTCGGTTCGGTCGTACCGCAGCCAGGCGTCCTGGAGCGCGTCGTCGGCCTCGCTGACCGAGCCGAGCATCCGGTAGGCGACGGCGCGCAGGTGCGGGCGGTGCTCCTCGAAGAGCGCGGTCCGGGCGGCTCGCCCGTCGGTTCCGCCGGTACCGCCTGTTTCGTTCACCGTGTCTCGTTCCTTCGTCGGGGTTGTCGGAGCGGGCTCGTAGGGTGTGCGGCATGTCGTTCCTCGATCGCCTGCGGGCGACCCCCGCCACCGTCGACTTCCTGCTCTGGCCCGGGGACTTCTCCCTCGACGCCTACTCCCACGTGGAGGAGGTCGTGCTCGCCTCCGGCGAAGCCCTGGAGGAGGTCGCCAAGTGCGGTGCGGGCGGCACCTTCTTCCTCTGCGGCGAGGGCGGCGACGAACGTCCCGTCCTCTACGCCGACTCGGAGGGCGGCGCGGCGCTGCTGGCCGTCAGCCTGGAGGAGCTGGTCCGGCTGCTGCTGGCGGTGCCGTGGTGGCGGGACTGCGTGCGGCTGACCGAGGAGGAGAGCACGGAGGCGGCCGAGGACTACCTGGCCGACGAGCCCGACCTGCTCGCCGACCGGGACGCGGCCGCGGCCGCGATCGGGCTCGAAGTCCCGACCGCGGCCGAGGCCTTGGCCCGTCTGCGCGAGGTCACCCTCGGCCTCGGGCCGTCGTACGTGCTGCTCAACGCGGTGGAGGGCAACGCCTACCAGCCGCTGTTCCGGCTCTGACCCGACCGGCCCCGGAGCCGGTCGGCCAGTTCGCGGGCCACGGCGGCCTCCGGGGCGTCGGTGTCGTCCAGGTGCGCCAGCAGGCGCAGGACGGCACGGTGTTCGCCGTGGGTGAGCCGGACCTGTGCGCCCGGGTGGGCGAGGTCCTCCGTGACGCCCCGGGCCAGGTCGGCCGTGCTGCGGGCGGAGTCGCCCGCGGCCGGGGCGTCCGGGCCCGGGCTGTTCTGGGCCGGGCCGTTGATGGTGACGTTCGTCGACTGGACGACCTGGCCGCCGATGGTGACGTCGCCGATGATCTGGTTGACCATGCTTCCCCCCGGGGTGAGTTGACGATCGATCGGCAGCGTAGCCGGTGCGGCGGCGGTGTGGCGGCGGTGCGGTCAGGGGCGGCGGCCGCGCCGCCTGGACCAGCCGGTGTCGGGGTCGTCGCCGGAGCTGCCCGGGCGACCCGGGTTGTGCAGGGTGCTTGCGGAGGTGTGCCGTTCGGCCGGTCGGATCGCGATGGCGTCCATGGTGTGCCTTTCCCCGTCGTCGTCATGCGTGTGCTCTGGCTCGCAGAACGCTAGGGGCGGCCAGGGCGCTCCGCATCCGTACGGGTACTCAGGCGGGCTGAGTCGATCCGCCGTCGTGCCGGTCAGAGGAGGCGGCGCAGGAGGCGGGACTTGAGGGGGGTGAAGGGCGGGTAGGCGGGGCGGAGGGGGTCGGCGAGGAGGGGCTTGTCGAGGACGGACTTGGTGTGGCTGAAGGTGTCGATGGAGTGGGCGCCGTGGTACCGGCCGAGGCCGCTCTCGCCGACGCCGCCGAAGGGGAGGCCGGGGACGACGATGTGGGCGTTGGGGACACCGAAGGCGAGGGCGCCGGAGGAGGTCTCGGTGGTGAGGCGGCGCTTGGTGGTGTCGGAGGCGGTGAAGGCGTAGAGGGCGAGGGGCTTGTCGCGGGCGGTGATGAAGGCGATCGCGGCGTCGAGGTCGGGGACGCGGATGATCGGCAGGACGGGGCCGAAGATCTCCTCGCGCATCACCGGGGCGTCCGGGTCGACGTCGGCCAGGACGGTGGGCGCGAGGTAGCGGTCGGCGCGGTGGTGGTCGCCGCCGGTGACGATGCGGCCGTCGGCGAGCAGGGCCGTCAGCCGGTCGAAGTGGCGCTCGTTGACGATGCGGCCGTAGTCGGGGCTCCGGGCCGGGTCGGTGCCGTACATCTCGCGGACGGCGGCGGTGAGTTGGCGTTCGAGCTCGGTGGCGGTGTCGCCGATGGCGAGGACGTAGTCGGGGGCCACGCAGGTCTGGCCGGCGTTCATGAACTTGCCCCAGGCGATCCGGCGGGCGGCGGTGGCGAGGTCGGTGCCGGGTTCGACGACGACCGGGCTCTTGCCGCCCAACTCCAGGGTGACGGGGGTGAGATGGCGCGCGGCGGCGGTCATGACGATGCGGGCGACGGTGCCGTTGCCGGTGTAGAAGACGTGGTCGAAGCGCTGCTCCAGCAGGGCGCCGGTCTCCGGCACGCCGCCCTCGACGACGGCGACGGCCTGCCGGTCGAGGGTGCGGGGCAGCCAGTGGGCGAGGGCGGCGGAGGTGGCGGGGGCGAGTTCGCTGGGCTTGACCACCGCGCAGTTGCCCGCGGCGAGCGCGCCGACCAGCGGGGCCAGGGCGAGCTGGAGCGGGTAGTTCCACGGACTGATGATCAGCACGGTGCCCAGGGGCTCGCGGACCGTCCGGGCCCGGGCGGGCAGCAGGGCGAGCGGGACGGGGATGCGGCGCGGGCGCAGCCAGCCGTCGAGGTGGCGCAGGGTGTGGTCGATCTCGTTGACCGTGAAGCCGATCTCGGTGGTGTAGGCCTCGGCGGCGCTCTTGCCGAGGTCGGCGTGGAGGGCGGCGGCGAAGACGGCCTCCTGGTCGACCAGCAGGCCTCGCAGGGCGCGGAGTTGGGCCTTGCGCCAGGCGAGGGGCTTGGTGCGGCCGGTGGCGAAGGCGGCGTGCAGGCGGGCGACGGTCGCGGCGGGGTCGGCGGCGGGGCCGGCGGCGGGGGTGGCCGTCGCGGGGCCGACGGCGGGGGTGGCTTCGGCGGAGGCGGGCGCGGCTGTGGGCGTGGCTTCGGCAGAGAGGCTCATGCCGTCGAGCATAAACGAAACGAAACGATTTCGTTTCTAGTTCTCGGTAGACTTCCGGCATGAGCCGCAGCACCACCCCGTCCAGCACCACCCGGTCCAGCACCACGACCTCCAGCGCCGCACCGGCCGCCACAGCGCGCCGGGGGCGCCCCCGTGACGCCGCCCGGGACCGGGCGCTGCTGGACGCCACGCTCGCCGTCCTCGCGGAGAGCGGCTACGGCGGGCTGACCACCGCCGCGGTGGCGGCCCGGGCCGGGGTCTCCACGGCGACCCTCTACCGCCGCTGGTCGTCCAAGGAGGACCTGGTGATCGCCGCCGCCGCGCTGCACGGCGAGAGCTCCTACGAGCAGCCGGACACCGGCGGACTGGAGGGCGACCTGCGGGTCGTCCTACGGGACAAGGCGGCGAGCATGACCGGCGAGCCCGGCCGGCTGATCCGCGCCCTGATCGGCGAGGCCGCCCACAACACGGCCCTGGCCCAGGCGCTGGTGACGGCCTTCCTCCAGCCGGTGTACGGGCGGGTCGCGGAGGTCGTCCGGCGGGCCGTCGAGCGCGGGGAGATCCCGCCGCTCGACGGCGTGGACCTGCTCGGCGAGGTGGTGGTCGGACCGGTGATGACCCACTTCCTGCTCACCCCGCACCTGCCCGAGGATGTGGACGAGGCCACCGCCCAGGAGACCGCCGACCGGCTGCTGCCCTTTGCCCTGCGGGCGGTGGGCGGGACGGTCGGGACGCTCGGGACGCTCGGGACGTCCGCCCGTGAGATCCGTGAGATCCGTGAGATCCGCGAGACCCGTGAGGCCCCGTGAGAAGAGGAGCCCCGATGCCCTGGTTCACGCTCGAACGCTTCGACCCGTCCTTCTTCGACACCGCGCCGCACCGCTACGCGTACGTGCTGGACCTCCCGGTGACGCCGGAGGCGGTCTGGCGGGGGCTCGCCGGTGACGCGCCGCTGTCCTGGTGCCGGGGCCTGGCCGGCGGCCGCTACACCTCGCGACCCCCGCACGGCGTCGGCACGACCCGCGAGATCACCGCGATGCGGCTGCTGCGCCTGCGGGAGGAGTTCGTGCGCTGGGAGGAGGGATCCCGGCACTCCTTCTGCGTCACCTCGGCGAGCCTGCCGCTGTTCCGGCGCTTCGGGGAGGACTACCTGGTCGAGCCCACCCCGACCGGCACCCGGTTCACCTGGACCTTCGCCTTCGAGCCCAACCCGTTGCTGGCCCGCCCGGCCGCGCTGACGGACCTGCCGAACCGGTCCTTCCTGCGGACCCTGGTCGCGGACACCAAGCGGCACTTCGGCGCGGCCTGATGCGCCCGGGCGGCCAGGTGGCGGAGCGGGCCGGGTCGTCGGCCTGCGGGTAGTTCCCTGAGCGGCGGAGTGGATCGGACGGCCGTCTCGCGCGCTCGTCTCGTACGGGCGTCTCGGACGGACGTCCGTCTTGCACATCCGCGCCGGGCGGGTGCCCCACGCGTCCGGGCGGCATGGACGGTTCGGACGTACGTCTCGGACGTGCGTCTTGCACGTACGTCCGAGTCATGAGTATGGTGATCTCATCAACCGCCGGTTGTCCTACCTGGACTTCGGCGGCGCCGGCCGTCCGCCGCTCGCGCTGCACGGCCACCTCTCGGGGCGATCAACTCCTACCAGTTCGCGGCCCGCCATCCCGAGCTGGGGTGTTGTGACAACGCTGGTCGGCGACCATCTGCCGCCGATCACCGCTACCGACGAACTCGCGGTAACCGTAAGGGAGTTCCTCGCGGAACTGTAGCCGCAGCGGAACGGTGCGGTCCGCGTGGTGCCCGGCGCTCCGGCAGGGTATAACGCTCGTGACCGGAACACCGGTGCACCGGAAGAGCGTCCATATCCGTCGGGGGAGACCATGGACCCGGAACTGAGCTCACTCGCGGGCGTCGCCGCGACGGCCGTCGTCCAGCAGCTGACCACCACCGCCTGGGAGCGGATCCGTGCCGCCGTCGGGGAGTTGTGGCGCCGTCGGCACCCCGAGCGGGCCGAGACGGTGCTCGCCGAGCTGGGCGAGTCGCGCGAGGACGTGGCGCAGGCGCGTCGTGCGGGGGACGAGCAGGCGGAGCGGGAGGTGGTCGACCTGTGGGGCGCCCGGCTGCGTCGGCTGCTCGCCACCGATCCCGGCGCGGCCACACAACTGCGCTCGCTCGTCGAGGAGTTGGCCGGCGGATCGGCGCCCGCCGTGCCGCAGCAGTCGGTCACCATGACCGCCGAGGCCTCCGGACGGGCCCGGATCAACCAGGCCGTCGGGGACATCCACGTCAACGAACGGTGAGGGCGGGTGAGCCCCCAGGGGCCGCCACCCGGCCCGGACCGGCCGGAGCGCGGCCCGCGCAACGTCAACCTCAACCTCAATGCCACGGCGAGCGGCCACGGGCGGGTCAACCAGGCGGGCCGGGACCAGCACTTCCACATCACCGTCCCGCTGCTCGGCGCGGCGCTGGTGCTCGGGCTGCTGCTGTTCGCGCTCTGGAAGCCGATCCAGCAGGTGGCGGGCGGGTTGGTGGATGCGAGCCCGTCGGCCTCGGTCCCGGCGTCGGCGGCCGGGCCCTGGCCCGCGCCGACGACGCACAGCCGGGTGCCCGATCCACCGGCGCCGGCCCCGGCTCCCACCCCCACGCCCACCCCCACGCCGACCCCCGCACCGACCCCCGCACCGACCCCCGCGCGCACGTACACCCCGCCGCCGCTCCCGCCCGACCCGGTCGACGTGGCCTTCGCCGCGATCCACGCCGGTGACTGCCTGGACGTCTACAACACCGGGCGCGAGCAGTGGAGCCGCAACGCGCCGGTCGCGGTGGACTGCCGGGGCGGCAGCGCGTTCAACCGGGTCGCCGTGGTCGCCACCGCCGCGGCGAGCTGTCCGGCGGGCCAGGGGCGCGCCGCGTACGGCCACACCAACCGGGACCACTCGGTCACGGTGCTGTGCATCGAGCGGCAGTTCCGGTACGGCCAGTGCTTCGTCGGCACCACCGGCGACTTCCGGAGGTACACCGCCTGGCTGGACGTGGTGTGGGACTGCGGCTCCGGGCGGGTTCCGCAGGGCGCCAACGTGATCCTGGCGGTCGCGGCCGTCGTCACCGTCCGGGACAACTGCCCGGCCCACAACGGCCGGTACGGTGCCGAGTGGCCGGTGCTGGACGGCACCACCAAGGTGTGCGCGGTGGTGGTGTAGGCCGGTCAGCGGGTGGCGGTGAGGGCCAGGGTGGCGACGGCCAGGGCCAGGTAGCCGGCCGGGAAGTGGAGGTTGTGGAGGACCCGGGTGCGGACGTGGGTCGCCACGGCGCCGAGGTAGAACAGCACCAGCCCGACCGCGGCCGCGAGGCCGAGCGGCGGGAGGGCGACCAGGCCGACCAGCAGGCCGACGGCGCTGGCCAGCTTGAGCGAGGCCAGCCACGGGACCCACTCCGGCTTCACCTTCACCTCGGCCGAATTGGCCAGGACGAAGGGGGCCTTGGCGAAGTCGGCGGCGGCGATTCCGGCGTTGGCGGCGATGGCGAGGACGGTGACGACGAGACAGGCGATGGACATGGCTCCAGCCTCTTCGCGGGCCTCCGCTTGCGTCCAATACCGGCTTCCATAACCTGGTGGAATGGATGTGGACACCCGGCTGCTGCGCACCTTCGCCGCCGTCGCCGAGGACGGCAGCCTGACCCGGGCGGCCGAGCGGCTGTACGTCTCCCAGCCCGCGCTGACCAAGCAGGTCCGGCAGTTGGAGAAGCTGCTCGGGGTGCCGCTGTTCGTCCGCTCCCGGGGCGGGATGGCGCTCACCGTGGCCGGGCGGAGCCTCGCCGCGCGGGTGCCGGGCCTGCTGGCCGACTGGGACGCGACGCTGCGCGAGGCCAGGGGCGCGGCCAGCCGGGCGGGGCGGGTGCTGCGGGTGGGCTTCCTGGCCAGCGCCGCCAACGAGGCCACGCCGGGCATCGTCGCCGGGTTCACCGACCGCAATCCCGGCTGGCGGGTCGAGATGCGGCACACCGCCTGGTCGGACCCGACGGCCGGGCTGGCCGCCGGGGAGGCCGACGTGGCGCTGCTGCGGCTGCCGTTCCCGGGGCAGGAGGGGTGGCGGGTGGCCGAGCTGTTCACCGAGCCGCGGTGGGTCGCGCTGCCGTCGGCGCACCGGTTGGCGGCGCTGGAGGTGGTCCCGTTCCGGGAGTTGTGGGACGAGCCCTTCGTCGCGGCCCCGGCCGAGACCGGCCGCTGGCGGGACTACTGGGTCGCCGCCGACGAGCGGGAGGGCCACCCGGTCCGCTTCGGCGCCGTGGTGGAGCACCCGGACGACTGGCTGAGCGCCATCGCCAACGGTTACGGGGTCGCGCTCGCCCCCGCGTCCACGGCCCGCTTCTACGCCCGGCCGGGGATCGCCTACCGGCCGGTGAGCGGGGTCAGCCCGAGCCGGATCGCGGTGGCGTGGGCCGCGGCGGACGACGGGAACCCGGTGGTGCGGGACTTCGTACGGTGCTGCCTGGCGGCGGGCGATGCGGGCGACGGGGCTGATGCGGCCGACGAGACCGCTGGGGCTCCTAGCCCGGAGTGAATCCGGCCCGGCGCCGGGCCGGGGGAGGGGTGGCAGCCCTCAGCGCCGCCACCCCCCGTTGGCTTCTCGGCACCGGGGCGGTGGTTCATTGAGCCAAACCCCGCCTTGGGGTGAAAGCGGGTGGGGATCCGGCCGGGGTTCGGTGGGGTTTCGGTGCGCGTCCCATCGCGCTCCGGACCTCGCGCTGGGGCGAACCCCGGACTGGGGCGATCCCCGGGCCGGGCCCGGTCCGGGGCGTTCCCCGTCGCCGGGCCCGGCCCGGGGAACGCCCCGGGCGGGTTCAGTGGGCGAGGGCCTGGCGCAGGCGCTTCTTGTCGGGCTTGCCGACGGAGGTGAGCGGGATGGCGTCGACCAGGTGGAGGGCTTCGGGGGCGTAGAGGCGGCCCTTGTTGGCGGTGACGAAGGCGCGGACGTCCTCCAGGTCGGGCCGCTGGCCGGGGGCGGGGACGACCGCGGCGTGGACGTGTTCGGCCTGCTGGTCGTCGCGGACGCCGTAGACGGCGCACTGGGCGATGGCCGGGTGGGTGAGGAGGAGTTCCTCGACCTCGGTGGGGTAGACGTGGCCGCCGACGACGATGATCAGGTCCTTGAGGCGGTCGGCGAGGTAGAGGTAGCCGTCGGCGTCGAAGTAGCCGATGTCGCCGGTGTCCAGCCAGCCGTCGCGCAGGACCTTGGCGGTGAGTTCGGGCAGCTTCCAGTAGCCGGCCATCAGGGTGGCGGAGCGGACGTGGATCTCGCCCTGCTCGCCGGCGGGCAGCACGGTGCCGTCGGCGGCACGGACCTCCACGTCCACGTCGGGGAACGGCCGGCCGACCGGGAGCGGGCCGTCGTCCGTGAACCGGGTGTGCTCCTCGGCGGTGAGGTAAGCGATCTTCTGGGCCTCGGACATGCCGTACAGGCTGACCAGCACCGGCCCGAACACCTTGAGGGCCTCGCGGATCCGGGCCGGGGAGGCGGCGCAGCCGCCGTAGTCGAGCCGGCGCAGGCTGGACAGGTCGGTGCTGCCGACGGCCGGGTGGTCGAGCAGCTGGTAGATCAGCGGGGGCAGTGTCCAGAGGTCGGTGATCCGCTCGCGCTCGATCGCGGCGAGGACCTCGCCGGGTTCGAAGCTGCGCTGGAGGACGACGGATCCGCCGCGCTGGAGCGCCACGTCGGCGAGCACGCCCGACAGGTGGGCGAGCGAGGTGGCGGCGAGCAGCCGGGGCGGCTCCTCGTCGTCGGTGCCCGCGAAGTCGACGTGGAACATGTCGTGGTAGGGGCCGTGGAGGCTGAGGATGCCCTTGGGGATGCCTGTGGTGCCACCGGTGTGGCGGATGCCGATGTCGTCGCCGGGGCCGAGGGGGACGGCGGGGTCGGTGGCGGGGTGGACGGCGGAGGCGGCGATGGCGTCCTCCCCGATGCTCCCGGTGGTGTCGGGGCCGGGGCCGAGGGTGAGGACCGTCGGGACGTCGATCAGCGGCAGCAACTCGGCGGCGCCCGCGTACCGTTCGGCGTCGACGAGGAGCGCGGTGGTGTCCACGCTGGCCACGATCTCGGCCAGCACGGGGGCGCTCATCCCGTCGTACAGGTTGACCACCCGGGCCCCGGCCAGGCCGGCCGCGTAGCGGGCGGCGAGGGCCTCGGGGGTGTTGCCGGTGAGCAGGGTGACGGTGCTGCCGCGGCCGACGCCGCGGGCGAGGAGCTCGTGGGCGAGGCGGTAGGCGGTGGCGGCGAAGTCGCCGGCGGTGATCTCGTCGCCGTCGGCGGAGGTGATGGCCCGCCGCTCGGGGTGCGAGGCGAGGGACCGGAGGATCAGAGCGGGTCCGCTGACGAACTCCTGGTCACTCATGGCCACTTCTTCCTTGTAGTTTGCAACCATGTCGTCAGGCTAACTCCACCCCCCACTCCGTACCGGCGAGATTTGGCCATGTCCGGTCAGGGGATTGTCGGTGGACGAAGGACCGGCTCGGTGACAGCCCCCCGGCGCCCGTCGGGCGCGGTCACGATGACGTGCCCGGACCGGCCGGGGAGTGCGGGGGTTGCCGTCCGAGCGATCCGAGTTGGCCGGGAAATGGGCGAGTTGGGACCACGGGGTGGCGACGGAGCCGATCCGGTGCTCGGGCGGGGGCGGCCGGGGGCGGCCGGGGTCAAGATCCAACGGGTCAAGGTCCGTCGGGTCACGGGTGTGTCCCAGTGGGGGGTGGCCAGGTGTTGGGGGTGCGGGGGCGGTGGGAACCGCTGTCCCGGCTGGGCGGGGGTCCCGCTCCGGCGCTTCGTGGTCGGCGGGCCGTGTAACAGCACTGTCCTGACGGATGGTCGGACGGAACGGTTCATCGGCCCGGGTGGTCCTGCTCACCAGAACCGCCGCTCGTACCGATCCGTGCCGAGCAGCCGCCACCGCCACCCGATATCGAGGAAGTCACGATGCGCGTTCACAAGGCCACCTTCGCCGCCGCCCTGGTCGTTGCCGCCGGTCTGTCGCTCACGGCCTGCGGCCCCAACGACGACACCGGCACCGACCAGGCCAAGCCGACGGCCGCGGCGACCGTCACCACCGCGCCCACCAAGGCCACCACGGGCGGCTCCGCAGGCTCCGGCGGAACCGGCGGAACCGGCGGGACGGCCCCGAGCGGGAAGGCCACGGCCGGCGGGACGGGCGCCACCGACGGCGGCAAGGCGGGCGGCAAGTGCCGGACCGACGACCTGACGATCACGGCGGTGGACCGCACCATCGACGGCGACGCCGACCGCACCGTCGTGGTCGAGTTGAAGAACCACAGCGGCCACGACTGCTCGCTCACCGGGTATGCGGGCGTCGACCTCAAGACCAACGCCGGTTCGCTGTCCGCCCAGCGCTCTGGCGAGCCGGTCGTCGCGGGCGTCGTCAAGAACGGCAAGTCGACGTTCTTCGGCATCAGCTACCCGAACAACACCTCGGGTGGCTCCGGCGTCAAGATCACCGGCCTGGTGGTGACCCCGCCGGACGAGACCCACTCGGTCACCCTGCCCTGGCCGGGCGCGGGCTCGCTGCCCGTCACGGACGGGTCCGGCTCCCCGGTGAAGATCGGCCCGATGGGCAGCGCCGGCCAGGGCGGTCAGTGACCCCGCGCCCGTTCGCGGGGTTGAGCCGCCACGTCGGGCCGATCCGGGGGCTCACCGGTCCGCGATGAGCGTGCCCGCGACGCCCCAGCTCTCCGGCTGGTACTCGTTGACGAAGACGAACACGCTCTCGGCGGGGACCTCCAGGGTCTCCACGAACGCCTGGGTGACCTTCTCGACCAGCTCGCGCTTCTGCTCGACGCTGCGCGGGCCCTGCTGGATGGTGACGATCGGCATCTTCGGCTCCTGACCGGGTGTCCTGCCCGGCTGTTCCGCCGGGCTCTTCCGCCGGGTTCTCCGGCTGGGAACAGTCCACCCGACCGGTGCCGTCCGCACCCAGACCCGACCCGCTCTCGCAGCGATCACGAATCCTGATCGTTCCAGGTCGGGGGCGTTCTGCGGCAGGTCTCCAGGAGCAGTCGGGGCACCGGGGCGGAGCGCCGCACGGCGATCGAGGTGGGCAGCGCCAGCGGGGTGCGGCAGGGGCGGAAGGCGACCCGGTGGGTGTTCACCATCCGGGCGTTGGCCGCATACACCACCGTCCACATCGGGGTGCCGGTGCCGATCGAGGCCAGGGTGTCCTGGAGGGCGCCGTGCGCCGGGCCGAGGACGGGCCGGAAGCCGGCCCGGGCGCAGGCCTCCGTCACCAGGTCGACCAGCGCCGGGTGGTTGGCCCGCTCGGTGAGCCGCAGCGGCAGCTCGGCGAGGTCCGCGAGGTCCACCTCGGCCGCGTCGGCGAGCGGGTGCCGGGCGGGCAGCGCGAGCACCAACTCGTCCTGCCAGACGGGCAGGAAGCGCAGGTCCGGACTGTGCTCGGCGATCGCCCCGCGAACGAAGGCGGCGTCCAGCCGGCCGTCGGACAGCCGGGCCAGCCGCTCCCGCACCGGGGCGGAGTGCAGTTCCACGCGCACTCCGGGGGCCCGCTGCTGGTAGGTCTCCAGGATCAGGTCGAGCCGCTCGGCGAGCCCGGTGACGGTGCCGAGCCGCAGCACGGCGGGCGCGGCCAGGTCGGCGGCGAGCGCCCGGGCGGCGTCCTCGGCGGCCAGCACGTTCCGGGCGGCGGGCAGGAACCGCTCCCCGGCCGGGGTCAGCCGGACGTACCGGGGCGAACGGTCGAACAGCTCGACCCGCAACTCCCGCTCCAACCGCCGCACCTGCTGGCTCACCGCCGGCTGCCCGAGCAGCAGCCGCTCGGCCGCCCGCCCGAAGTGCAGCTCCTCGGCGACGGCGACGAAGCAGCGCAGCTGCCGTAGCTCCATGCGGTCCCCCTGGTGGATCGGTCGTCGACCCCATCGTCCCAGGCCGGGGTGTCACCAGGGAGGGGGTGCCACCGGGGAGGGCGGATGGTGCTGCACGGGAAGTCGGCCGGGCCGACTTCCCGTGCGGGCGCTCGGGCCGCCGGTGGCGGTGGCGGTGGTGGCGGCTGGAACACTGGGGGCCATGACCACGGGCATCGTCGTGCAGTACACCGGGCTCCTGCGGAACAGCGACCACGACCTCTGGGTCCGGCTGCGGGAGTTGCTGCGCGGCCAGGGGCTCGATCCCGAGGGGACGGTCGTCGTGGACCTCCTCCAGGAGAGCCTCAGCTCCGAGGAGGGGCAGGTCGTCTCCGCCGAGGGCCGGGTCTACCGGTTCAGCCTCACCTTCGACCCGGAGCGTGAGGACGGCGCCCGCGACGCCCGGCTGGGCAGGTGGCGGGACGTCACGGACTCCTGGCGGGACGGAGCACTGGCACGGCGGACGGAGTTCGCCTTCGCCTGGAAGTCCCGGGTCGAGCCCTGAGCGGGCGCCCTTCGCCACACGCCGCGACACTCCGCCGTGCACGGGAAGTCGGCCGGGCCGACTTCCCGTTCAGGTGCGGCGGCGTCGCCGGTAGTAGGCGAGGGTGACGACTGCGAGCAGTGGGCCCCAGAGCAGCAGGGGTGCGTAGCAGGCGTCCATCAGGAACAGGGCCGGCCCGGTCGGGGCTCCCGGTGCCCCGCCGAAGCCGCCCGCCCGGGGGATCGTCAGCAGCATCACGACGGCCGCGCCGAGCAGCGCCGGAACGACCGCCGCCAGCGGCGCGACCCGCCTCCCCCCGATCAGCGGCAGCCGGCGCGGCACCACCTCGCCCCAGGGCTGCACCAGCCCGAGCGTGAGGAGCGTGAGCCCTTCGGTGCCCAGGCTCATCGCGATGCACACGGCGCTGAACCAGCCGGGGACGTCCAGGCCCGAGGTGTCGAACCCCACCGGTACGCCGACCCCCATCGCGATCCGCCAGATCCCGGACGGTACGGCCGTGAGCGCCGCGAGGTGCGCGGCCCGTACCGCCCAGCGGGCGGGCGGTCGGTACGCGGGCGGTCGGTACGTCGGGGCGGTGGTGGTCGTCGGGTTCCCGTAGGTGTCCATGGCCCCCATGCTGGCGCGCGGCCCGCTGCGCCCGGATCGTGCGCGAGGCCCAACTCGCCTCCCCCGCGCGGGGGATGGGGGACGACGCCCGGTGCCGAACCCCCGCCACCGGGCCGTACCGCGCTGACGTGCATACTTGCCGGACGATCAGGAGGACGTGGAGGTGATGACGCGATGAAGCTGGCAGAGGCGCTCGCGCAGCGCGCGGCCGCGGTGCGGCAGGTGGAGCAGCTGCGGGCGCGCGTCGTCGGCAGTGCCCGCTACCAGGAGGGCGAGGAGCCGGCCGAGAGCGCGGCGGAGGTCCTGGCCCAGGCGGGAGAGACGCTGGACGAGCTGGAGCGGCTGATCCGGCAGATCAACCGGACCAACTCCACGGCGCGGATCGAGGGTGGCGGCACCCTCACCGACGCGCTCGCCCGCCGGGACGTCCTGCGGCTGCGCCACTCGGTGATCACCGCGGCCGCCGACGCCGCCTCCGGGCGCGACCAGCGCGGGGCCGTACGGCAGTTGCGGTCCGAGCTCCGGATCCTCGCCGCCCTGCCGGTCGCCGAGCTCCGTGCCGAGGCGGATGCGCTGGCCAAGGAGATCCGCGAGGTGGACACCCTGATCCAGCGCACCAACTGGGAGATCGACCTGATCGAGGACTGACCTCCCGGTCCCCTGAGCAGGGTGTGGGGCAGCAGGTAGTCGTCACGGAGGCGTGCACACACCGCGGGCCGGCGGTTCATCCGGTCCATGGCGCGTGAAGAGCAACGCAAGGGGTTCGATTCCCCACCCAACAGTGCAGCTCAGCACCGCGTACAGGTGACGGAGCACAGCGCACAGCTCACCACCACGTGCAGATCCGGACGACGAGGGCGGGAACGGGGCGCCCCACACCCCCCCAGCGAGGGCCGTGCGACCGAGCACGGCCCTCGCTGCATGAGGCCGGTGGGTTTCTGGCCGGTGATCATCGCTCGGATCGGCACGCCGGCAGGCGTGGTGAGTCCGCTCGGTGCCGTGGAGGCGGCAGACTCCTGACGGCGTCCGAGGCCCGGCGTCCGGTGTCCGGCGTCCGGTGAGTGGATCCGCCGGGCCCGCAGCGGGCAGGGGCCGCCGGGGCGCAACGACGAGAGGAGCGGCCATGGACGGGAACAGCCAGGAGCAGGGACGGCTGGGCGGACGGATCTGCGTCATCGCAGGCGCGGGCGGGGCCATTGCGGGTGCCGTGGCGGCCCGGCTCACCGCCGAGGGCGGGCGCGTCATCGGAATCGACCGGCAGCCGGTGGAGACCGGCTTCCCGGTCGTCGCGGCGGACCTGCGGATCGAGGCCGAGACGCGGCTCGCCTTCGAACGCATCCACGCGGAGTACGGCGGGGTCGACGTGCTCCACGTCAACGCCGGGCCCATGGACCGTGAGGACCACGGCCTGCTGGAGACGCCCCCCGAGGTCTGGGAACGGGCCTTCCGAGCCGTCCTCACCCCCGCGGTGCTCAGCTGCCGCTACGGGGTGCCGGTGATGAACCCCGGCGGATCGATCGTGCTGACCGGCTCCTTCCTCGCCGGCATGGGCGCGGCGACCGCCCAGACGGCCTTCTCCGCCGCCAAGGCCGCGGTGACCCAACTCGGGCGCGACCTGGGCACCCACCTGGCACGGCGCGGCATCCGGGTGAACACCCTGGCGCTGGGCCCGGTCGACGCCCCGGAGATCCGGGCCGTCTTCGAGCGGATGGGCGAGGAGGAGACCCGGCGTCGCTTCGCCCACATCCCGATGGGCCGGTTCGCCACCCTCGACGAGGTCGCGGCCGCGGCCGCCTACCTCGCCGGCCCGGACTCGGGCTACCTGACGGCCTCCGAACTCCCCGTCTACGGCGGCATCCGCGCCGCGTACACCCTCCCGGACCACTGAACCGGCGCGGGGCGGATACTGCACGGAGTGGAACGCGAAGACCTGATCACCGTCCTCGAACGGCACGGGACCGACGGCGCCCTGGGGGCCGCGACGGCCCTGCGGGCCGGAGCGGCCTTCCAGGTGTGGTCCGGATCCAGCGCGCCGGCCCGTCAGTTGTTCGCCATCTGGGAATGGCGGGCGCAGTGGATGGCGGAGGACGGGGTCGTCACCGTCAAGGACTTCGAGCAGGGACTGCCGGCCCTTCGCCGGGCAGGGGCCACCCCGGTCGCCCTGGCGAAGGTGAAGATGACCGGTGACAGCCACCTCGTCTTCCTGACCACCGACCTGAGCGCGTGCGTCGCCGTGCTGTAGCCGCGCCCGCATGGGAAGTCGGACGGGTCGACTTCCGGTGCGGGGGAGGGCTGGGGCTGGGGGAAATCTGGTTGCCCGGGTCGGGGCCGGGACTGACGGTGTGCTGCACGGGAAGTCGGACGGGCCGACTTCCCGTGCGGGAAGAGGTGTTGGGGTGTTCAACCGGATCGAGCTCGGGGTGGAGCCGCAAGGACGGCGGTGGACACCGCTGGTGCGGGTGTGGATCGACGGTGCGGAGGTGGTGGCGGAGGCCGTCGGGACCGGCGGCCGGGGCCCGTTCGCGGCCGAGGTGCTGCCCGGCGAGGGGGACGGCCTCCTGCACGCGAGCGGCGAGGCCCGGCGGGTGGTGCTGGGGGAGCCCGAATGCACCGGCGGGTGCTGCGGGTTCGTCTCCGTGGTCGTGCGGCGGTGCGGGGGCATCGTGGAGTGGTCCGACTGGGAGGTGCCCTACGAGTCCGCTCGGCTGCCGGACTTCCACTTCGACGCCGCTCAGTACGACGCCGAACTGGCCCGGGCCGCACGGCTGCGGCACTGAGCGAGGGCGGTTTTGATCCGGGGGTCGGGGGTGGGGGTGGTGGTGAGGAGTTCGCCGGCGGTGATGAGGGTGGTCCAGTACTGGGTGGGGTTGCCGGTGGTGGGGCGGGGGTGGGCGGCGGTGAGGGAGAGGTAGGCGGCGGTGAGGTTGCCGGTGGTGAACCAGCGGGCGAGGCCGTGCTGGTGGCCGGGGCGGATGCCGCCGAGGGCGTCGATGGCGGTGAGGAAGTGGTCGACGACGGCGAGTTCGGTGGCGGTGAGGTCCTTGGGGACGTCGAAGACGCCGAGGGCTTCGAGGAGTTCGCCGGTGTCGGCCTCGGTGCCGGGGCGGGGGTCGGCGAGGAGGGCGTCGTAGCACTCGTTGAGGCGGATGGTGGTCTCGGCGAGGGGGATGGCGAGGGCGAGGCAGACGGCGCGCGCGGAGGGCAGGGGCTTTCGGGTGCGGCGGGCGAGGATCGCGTAGGTCTCGGCGGGGGTGTGGCCGCGGTCGAGGGTGTGCCGGGCGAGGGTGGGCAGTGGAGGCAGCATCGGGGGCGGGCTTTCAGGCAGCGAGGAGGGTGGGGGAGGGGGCGACGAGGGCCCAGACGAACTTGCCGACGCCGCCCGCGCGGGGGCAGCAACCCCAGCGCTCGGCCAGCTCGTTGACGAGGAACAGCCCGCGCCCGTGCTCGTCGGTGGTGCTGGGGGTACGCAGGGAGGGGCGTCCGGTGCCGGCGTCGTGGACTTCGAGCCGGAGGCGGTCGTTGACGAGGGCGAAGCGGATCTCGATGAGGCGGTCGACGGGCGCGTCGGAGTGCTGGACGGCGTTGGCGAAGAGTTCGCCGAGGAGGAGTTCGGCGATGTCGCGGTAGCGGTCGCCGGTGGGGAGGGCCGAGAGGTACGCCCGGAGCAAGTACCGGGCCAGGGGGGTGGATTCGGCGCGGGAGTCGAGGCGGGCGGCGAACGCGCGGGGGCGGCGGGAGATGGGCATGGGGGGACCTCGGGAGGGGGCGGAATGGGGAGCGCGAAAGGCGCGCGCAATCACGCTGTGCACGCGAATGATTGCGTTCTGGTGTCAATCATCGGGGCTGCGGAGGTACGGTGACGCCAGATAGGCGTGCGGGACGTGCGGTGCACAACTGGGGGCAGTCGTGGCACAGGGAAAGACCAGGCGGGGAGCGACTGTTAGCTCCGCGATCATGTTCGGCGAGGAACTCAAGTACGCCCGAGAGGCGGCGGGCTACACGCAGGGGGACGTGGGCAAGCTCCTGCACTGCGATCGAACGGTGGTCTCGCGGACCGAGAGCGGGAAGCGGAAGCCGTCGGTCGAGGAGGTCGGGGAGTTCGACCGGCTGTACGGCTCGGGCGACCTGTTGATGCGGCTGTACGGGCGGGTTGACTGGGATGTCTCCGTCGAGCACCCGGACTGGTTTCAAGAGCAGGTCGACCGCGAGGCCATCGCGGTTGGGCTGCGGGTGTATCAGGACAGTGTGGTGCACGGCTTGTTGCAGTGTCGGCAGTACGCGCATGCGCTCTTCGCCAATGGTGCAGCGGCCCTTGGTCGAGAAGAGATTGAGGAACGGGTCAAGGCTCGACTCAGTCGACAGGACCGCATTCTCGTGCCTGGCGGCCCCCTGCTGCTCGTCATTCTGGATGAGAGCGCCATCCGTACGGTCGTGGGCGGACCAGGCGTGATGAGGCATCAGATGGAGCATCTGCTGCGGGTAGCACAGCTCCCGAACGTCCTTATTCAGGTGGCGCCGTTTGCACATCGGCGCACCTTCATCAAGACGGCTATGGTGTTGTTGGAACTGCCGGATGGGCAACGCTCGGTCTACTCGGAGAGCCTCGAACAGGGACATCTGAGCGACGTTCCCGCCACTGTGGCCAAGTATCAGCGTCGCTATGATCAGCTCCGTGTCGAATGCCCGTCGGAGCGCGACTCGCTTCGGCTGATCGCTGATGCGCTGGAGGGGTTCAGAGATGAAGAGCAACGAGCTCGCGGCAGCCGCTTGGAGGAAGAGCAGCTACAGCGGGGACGACGGCGGCGACTGCATCGAGGTGGCCCTCGGATTCCTCCCCAGCGCCGTCCCCGTGCGTGACTCCAAGGATCCGCACGGCCCGGTCCTCGTCTTCCCCGATTCCTCGTGGGGCGTCTTCATCGAGGCCGTCCGGTCCGGGGGCTTTCCCTCGTAGTCCTGAGGTGGTCAGGGGCACCCCTCCAGATGGTCTATAGTTAACCCATCACCCAGATGCGCGGGTGGCGGAATAGGCAGACGCGCTGGATTCAGGTTCCAGTGCCCGAAAGGGCGTGGGGGTTCAACTCCCCCCTCGCGCACAGTGAATGGCCGGTTGATCTTCGGATCGACCGGCCATTTTTCTTTACGGCACCAGGCGGTCCAGGAGGGCGTCCAGGCCGGTGGCGAACTCCGTTTCCGCGTCGTGGTCGATCAGCAGCGGGGCGAGGGTGCGCAGCAGTGGGTACTCGGCGGCCGGGAGGCGGTGCAGGCCGAGGCGGAGCAGGGGCTCGGGGTCGTCGGGGTTGTCGATCACCTGCCGCTTGTCCACCAGGAGGAAGCCGATCGCCCAGCCGACCACGGCCCGGTAGAGGCGCAGGGTGCCCCGGTCGTCGAGGCCGGCGCCGCTCAATACGGTCAGGACGAGTTCGTTGAGCTGGAGCATCGAGGCCGGCCGGCGGGCCAGCGGGACGCTGAGCGGGCGGGTGGCCACCAGGGGGAACACCTCGGGGTGGGCGTCGGCGACCTGGTAGAAGGCCTTGCCGATGTGGTGCAGCCGGGCCCGCCAGTCGCCCTCGGCCGTCCCCCCGCCCGCCCCGTCGCCCACCCGCTCGTTCACCTCGGCGTAGAAGGCCTCCACCATGCCGTCGAGCAGTGCCTGCTTGCCGTCGGCGTAGCGGTAGAGCGCCATCGGCTCCACGCCCAGGTCGACGGCGAGGCTGCGCATGGTGAGCGCCGTGAGGCCCTCGCGGTCGACCAGGGCGACCGCCGCGCGCAGCACCCGTGGCCTGCTCAGTCGGCCCCGGCCGGACGGTTTCGGCTCGGGGGTCGAGTCAGGGGTCGAGTCGGTTCCCACCAGTGCCTCCCGGGCTGCCCTCGGGTCTCGGGTCTCAGGTCTTGACGTCCGCCGCTGCGCGGCAGAGGCTGTAAGTATACAAGCGACATTTACGACAGATGCTTAGTACCTACGTATACACCACGAAATCGGGCATCGGGAGGAGCCATGTCCATCATCAAGATCGAAGTGACCAACGAGAGCACCGTGCTCACCGACCACGAGGTGAGCGCCGTCGTCCCCGCACTCCAGACCCAGGTCCACCGGGACTTCGCCCCGGTGTGGGGGATCGACGCGGACGTCTCCTTCGTCGCGTCGAACGCACTCTCCGACACCGCCTGGTGGATGGTCGTCCTGGACAACTCCGACCAGGCCGGCGCCCTCGGGTACCACGACCTGACCGCGAACTTCCTGCCGATCGGCAAGGTCTTCGCCGCCACCGACAAGCAGTACGGCGAGAACTGGACCGTGACGATCAGCCACGAGCTGCTGGAGATCGTCGGCGACCCGGACATCGACCAGGTGGTCTTCGACCAACCGACCGCCAACAAGGGGACGTTGTACGCCATGGAGGTGTGCGACGCCTGCCAGGACGAGAACTTCGCGTACGACATCGCCGGGGTCAAGGTCAGCGACTTCGTCTACCCGGCGTGGTTCCAGTCCGCCCGCCCCGTGAACGGCACCCAGTTCGACCACGGCAATGCCATCAAGCAGCCGCTCGAACTCCTCGCCGGCGGCTACATCGGGATCTTCGACGTCTCGGCCGGCACCGGATGGACCCAGAAGACCGCCTCCCTCAGCGTCGCCTACCACAGCCGGGCGCACGTCGGCAGCCGCCGTGAACGGCGCCGGACCCCGCGCGACCAGTGGCTGCCGAGCAAGCGGAGGGGCTGATGTCCGGCGGCGACGGCCTCCAGGCGGTCGAGCACCTGGTGGTGCTGATGCTGGAGAACCGCTCCTTCGACCACATGCTCGGGTTCCTGTACACGGACGAGGGCAACCTCTCTCCCACCGGCCAGCCGTACGAGGGCCTGACCGGGCAGGAGACCAACCCGGACCAGAACGGCAAGCTCGTCACGGTCCGCCGCATCCAGTCGACGGACCCCCACCCCTACTTCATGCCGGGCGCCAACCCCGGTGAGGGGTACGGCCCGACCAACGCCCAGCTGTTCGGCACGACCGACCCGCCGACGCCGCCGGTGGCCGGGATGCAGGGGTTCGTGACGGACTTCGCGCGCGTGCTGGACCTGCCTCCCCAGCCGAACCACACCGTCCTTCCCGGCACCGTCCCGGCCGACATCATGAGCTGCCACACCCCGGACACCGTGCCGGTGCTCTCCGCACTGGCCCGCGGCTACGCGGTGTGCGACCACTGGTACAGCTCCGTGCCCACCGAGACCCTGCCGAACCGGGCGTTCTCCTGCGCGGCGACCAGCCAGGGGCACCTGGACGACCACACCCACAACTTCACCTGCCCCAGCATCTTCGGTCGGCTCACCAGCGCCGATGTGTCCTGGCGGGCCTACGGCTACCACGCCGCGCCGATGGTCTCCGGGAACTTCCCCGACATCCACGGCGCCTCCGCCGACCACTTCGGCGTCTTCACCGCCTTCCAGGCGGCGGCCGCGGCCGGCACCCTGCCCGCCTTCACCTTCCTCGAACCCAGTTGGGGAGCCACCGGGAACAGCGAACACCCCGTCCTCGACGTCGCGTTGGGCGAGCAGCTGATCCGGGACGTCTACCGGGCCCTGCGCGGCGGGCCGGCCTGGGGGCAGACCCTGCTCGTCATCACCTACGACGAACACGGCGGCTGCTACGACCACGTCCCGCCGCCCACCACCGCCACCCCGCCCGGCGACGGCACCACCGGCGAACTCGGCTTCGACTTCAAGCGGTTCGGCGTCCGCGTGCCGACCGTGCTCGTCTCCCCGCTGATCGCCCCCGGCACCGTCTTCCGGTCACCCGACGCCGCGGCGCAGCTGGACCACACCAGCGTCCTGCGCACCGTCGAGCGGCGCTGGTCGCTGCCCGCCCTCACCGCCCGCGACGCCGCGGCCGCCGACATCGGGGCCGTGCTCACCCTCGCCGCGCCGCGCACCGACGACGTCCTCGCGGGGGTCACCGCACCCACCGCGGCGACCGTCAACCCCGCCGCCGGGGAGGTCACCCACCTCCAGCAGGTCTATGCCGACC
Source organism: Kitasatospora sp. NPDC059827 (assembly GCF_042731675.1). NCBI lineage: Bacteria > Bacillati > Actinomycetota > Actinomycetes > Kitasatosporales > Streptomycetaceae > Kitasatospora > Kitasatospora sp. NPDC059827. The sequence goes on from NZ_JBHWIV010000047.1 coordinate 58,970, forward strand.
TCGTCGCCCGCCGGCTCATCCCGCCCGGCGCGGTCGCCGCGGCCGCCGGCCCGCCGCCCGGCGGCTGAGCTCCACAGCTACGGCGAACGGCCGCGGCGAACGGCCAAGCTGAACGGCAACGGCAAACGGCCGGTCGGTCCTCGGACCGACCGGCCGTGTCACTGCGCCCTGCTTCGATGACCCGAGGAACGCGACACCGGCACCACCCCTCCGAGGAGAACCACATGGGCACCTGGGGCAGCGGCAACTTCGAGAGCGACACGGCCCTCGACCACCTGTCGAGCGTCGTCGACGGGCTCGTCACCGAGATCGCCGAGGCGCTGGACGGCGATCCCGTCGAGATCGAGCCCGACGAGTACTGGGGCGTCGCCGTGCCGTGCAACCTGGAGCTGCTGCACACCCTCACCGTGGCCGGCTACGCCTCCGAGGGCCTGCCGGAGGCCGGGGTGGTCGAGGGCTGGAAGCGGACGTTCCTGGCCGTCTGGGAGCGGACCGTCGACGGCCTGGAGCCCTCGCCGGAGTTCAAGGAGGAACGGTGGGCGGTGCTGAACCGCACCTTCGACCAGCTGGCCGACGTCATCGCCCGGCGCGCGACGGACGACCGGTGAGGGGCCGGGGCCGAGGCCGAGGCCGGGACCGGGACTGTCGGGGCGGGGTGGCACACTCCCCGCCATGAAGATGATCGACGCGATCGAAACCGTCCTGAAGGCGAACAACTCGGAGGACGAGCCCGGCTTCCTGGGCGAGTTCACGCTGGCCGGGCGGCTGGCGAGCCGCGGGGAGATCGCGGTCTGCGGTCTCGACGGCGGGGACCACTACACGTTCAGCGACATTGCCGACGGTCTGCACGAGGTGTACCTCGCGTACGACTGGAACGACGAGCGGGGCGCCACCGTCTCCGCGGTCGCGCTGGTCGCCGCCGGTACCGGCCCCGAGGCGCTGGTCGACGCGGACTGGGAGGAGGCGTCCGACGACGTCAACGAGCTGAGCGAGAGCGCGTCGGCGATCTGCTCCACCACCCCGGACAACCTGGTGATCGGCGGGGCCCTGCGCCGGACCGCCGGGTTCGCCGAGGCGGCGGACCCGGCGGACCACGCCACCGCCGCGTTCGAGGCCCAGCAGGAGGCCGGCTCCCGGACCCCGGTGCTGGACGTCCTCGTCGACCCGGCGAGCGGCGCGAACGCCCTGGTCTTCCCCACCTGCGACTTCACCGCGAACAGCATCCTGGTCGGCCGGGACGCGAGCGGTGCGGGCGTCGGGATCTTCTGGTCCAACTTCGACGGGTGATCCGCAACGGGCTGTGGCTGTGACGGCGGCTGTGGCTTCGGCTGCGGCCGCGAGAGGAGGGCGGGCGGCGGATCAGCGGCAGAGGGCCGTGTCCACGACCTGCTCCAGGCGGCGGGTGACGGCGCCGTCCGCCGGGATCTGCGTCACCGCGATGTTGACCGCCCGGCCGTCGTCGGTGGCCCCGCCCCGGGTCTCGTAACCCGGGATGTCCCCGCCGTGGCCCCAGTAGACGCCGCCGCAGGACAGCGGTCGGCTGATCAGCCCCAGCCCGTAGCCGGCGCCGCTGTCCGCGATCGGGACGGTCGTGCGCATCTCGGCGAGCTGGGCCGCCGGGAGCAGGCGCCCGCCGAGCAGCGCGGTGAAGAACTGGTCGAGGTCGGCGTTGGTGGAGATCATCTGGCCCGCCGCCCAGCCCGCCGAGGGGTCCAGCTCGGTGGTGTCGATCAGCGGGCCGCCCGGCTTCTCCTGGCGGTAGCCCTGCGGGTGGGCCTCCCGGATGCTCCGGTCGCCGGTGCCGGGGAAGGAGGTGTGGCGCAGCCCGATCCGCTGGACGATCCGCCGGTCGATCTCCTCGGCGAGCGGGCGGCCGGTCACCTTCTGGACGAGCAGGCCGACCAGCACGTAGTTGGTGCTGCTGTAGTCGAACTTCTCGCCGGGCGCGGAGCCGGCCTTGTGCCGGAAGGTGATGTCCAGCAGCTCGCGCGGCTCGAAGTACCGCTGCTGGATGGTGGCTTCGTCGATGTCGCCCTCGTAGTCGGGCAGGCCGCTGGTGTGCTGGAGGAGCTGGCGCACGGTGATGCGGTTCCCGTCGATGCCGTCCCCGCGGACGAGGCCCGGCAGGTAGGTCTCGATCGGTTCATCGAGGCGGACCTTCCCCTCGCCGACCAGTTGCAGCGCCACGACGGCGGTGAAGGTCTTGGTGTTGCTGCCGATCCGCACCTGGCTGTCCCGGGGCACCTTCGCGCCGGTGGCCAGGTCGCCGACGCCCGCCGTGTAGGCCTGGGTGCGGCCCTTGCGGTCCTTGACGGTCGCCAGTGCGGCGGGCAGCTTGTCCTGCCGCACCAGTGCGTCCAGGCCCTGCTGGACGGTGTCGGGCTTGGCGGCGGCGGATGCGGTGGTGGTGGCGGTGGTGGTGGTGGCGGACGCGGCGGTCGGTGTCAGGACACCCGCCGCCAGGACGCCGGCCGCCATCGCCACGGCCACCGAGGCCGCCACGGCGCCGCGCCGCCGGGGGGTACGAAGCCTCTGCCAAGTCTGCTCACGCATACGTCAACTCCGGTGAATCGTAGGGAAATCGAAGGGAACCCGCAGGGAACACGGGCGCTGGGGGCGGTCGACCGCCGGTCAGCCCCGGTGGAACTGCTGCTGGACGCACTCCCGGTACTGCCGGAAGCTGTCGGGCCGGTAGCACGGCTGCGTCCGGTCGGCGTACCAGGCCAGCAGGACGGCGGCCAGGACGGACCCCGCGATCGCGAGGAGCGACAGCACCACGCCCGCGTTGGCCGTGCCCCGGCCGGTACCCGTCCGCCGGGCCGTCCGCAGGGCGACGGCGCCCAGCACCAGGCCGAGGACGCCGAACAGGCCGCCGACGACGACGATCGAGGTGACCGCGCCGAGGACCCCCAGCGTCAGCGCGGCCACGGCCGGGCCGTTGCGGCGGGCCAGGGGCCGTACGCCGTGGTGCGGGCCGGGGGTGGGGCCCCGCCCGGGGGCGGGGTCGTGCCCGGGGGCCTGGCGGTCCAGGGTACGGACGTCCGTCCGGGGCTCGTCTTCTCGGGTGTGCAACGGCCGTCCTCTCGTCAACTGGCAGGACACGATCCTGACTTCCGGAGCCCCGGGCGCACATCGCGGAAAAGCGGGAAAAGGCCCTCCCTCGATCGGGGGAGGTGGCCGCTGACCTGGCCGGACATACTGGCAGGCATGATCAGGGGAATCCGGCCGCTGCTGCGCGGCTCCACGTACACGGGCGCGCTGTTCGCCTACTGCGGCGCGCTGGCGAGCCTCTCGCTGCTGCCGGTCGTGATGGTGCCGGCCCTGGCGTGGCGGTCCGCTCCGTACGGGGTGCAGGTCGTGCTGACCCTGCTGGTCTGGGCGGTGCTGATCGGCGTGGTCGGGCTGGCCCGCACCACGCGCCGGGTGCTGGTCGCGTCCGCCCGCCGACTGCTGGGGGTGGCGCTGCCGGATCCCGGTGTCTCCGGTGCTTCCGGAGCGTCGGGAACGGCCGGGACGGTTGCCGCCGAGCGCTGGCGGACGCCGCTGTGGCTGCTGCTGCACGTCGCCCTGGGGTGGACGGGGGCGCTGGCCAGCGGCCTGCTGCTGCTCGCCGGCCTGTCGCTGCCGGGAGGCTGGCTCGACGGCCGGGCACAACTGAGCCTGTTCGGCCGGTCGGTGTCGGTGGTCGGCGGCGGGTGGAGCTGGGCGGTGGCCGTCGTGTGCGTACTGCTCGCGGCGGCCGGGTGCGCGGTGGTGGCGGCGGCCCTGCGGTGGCTGGCGCCGCGCCTGCTGGGGCCGTCGGCCGCCGAACGGCTCGCGCAGGCCGCCGAACGGGAGCGCCGGCTCGCCGAACGCAACCGGCTGGCCCACGAGTTGCACGACTCGATCGGGCACACCCTGACGGCGGCCACCATCCAGGCCGCCGTCGCGGGCGAGGTGCTCGACGCGGACCCGGTGACGGCCCGGGCCGCCATGCGCAGCATCGAGGAGTCGACCCGGGCCGCGCTGGAGGACCTGGACTACGTGCTGGGCGTGCTGCGCGAGGAGGAGGCGGGCACCGCGCCCACCCGGACCCTGGCCGACCTGCCCGAACTCCTGGACCGGCTGCGGCACGCGGGCGCCGTGGCGGAGCCGGAGCTGTCCGGCGACCTGGCGCAGGTGCCGGGGACGATCTCCCGGGCGGCGTACCGGATCCTCCAGGAGGGGCTGACGAACGCGCTCCGGCACGGGGCGGGCGGCCCGATCACCGTCCGGGTGGTGGCGGGGCCGGACGCGCTGGAGCTGCGGGTGGTCAACCCGGTGGGGGCGGTCGTGGGGGGTGCGGTCGCGGGGGCCGGGGTAGGTGGTTTCCCGACGTCCGGGCACGGCCTGCCCGGGCTGGCCGAACGGGTGCGGCTGCTGCACGGCGAGTTCGAGGCCGGACCGGTCGTGGACGGGTCGGCCGGAGGTGGGCGCTGGCGCCTCGCCGTCCGGCTGCCGGTCCGGGCGGCGGTGTGAGCACCGCGCCCGAGGCTCCCGTCACGCTGCTGATCGCGGACGACGACGCCATCACCCGCAGCGGCCTGCGCACCCTGCTCGGCGTCCAGCCCGGGATCGAGGTGGTCGGCGAGGCCGCCGACGGGGTGGAGGCCGTCGAGCAGGCGCTGCGGCTGCGGCCCGACGTCGTCCTGATGGACGTGCGGATGCCGCGCCGCAACGGGATCGAGGCCACCCGGCAGCTGCTGGCGGAGTCCACCGAGCCGCCGAAGGTCGTGGTGATCACCACCTTCGAGAACGACGGCTACGTCACCGCCGCGCTCAGCGCCGGGGCCAGCGGCTTCGTGCTCAAACGCCTCCCCGTCCGGCAGATCGCCGAAGCGGTACGGGTGGTGGCGGCGGGCGAGGCGGTCCTCTTCCCGGCGGCGCTGCGCCGGATGGTCGCCGCCCGGCCGCTGGACTCCGCCGAGGCCCTGCCGCAGGCGGCGCTGACCGGGCGGGAGGAGGAGGTGCTGCGGCTGATGGCCACCGGGCTGTCCAACCCGGAGATCGCCGAGACGCTGACGGTCAGCCTGGAGACCGTCAAGACCCACGTCGGCAACGTGCTCACCAAGCTCGGCGCGCAGAACCGCACCCACGCGGTGGTGATCGCGTACGAGTCCGGACTGGTGGTGCCGGGCTTCACCGGTTGAGCCTGCCTCACCTGCCGCTCCCGGCCCCTACTAGGCTGGGCCGGTCGGTCGGCTGGACGGCCGGTCGGCCGGACGCGCCTGGGGGAGGAAACGGCACGTGACCTTGTCGGAACACGATCCGCGGGAGATCGGCGGGTACCTCCTGGAGGGCAGGCTCGGCGCGGGCGGGATGGGCGTCGTCTACCGCGCCCGATCGGTCTCCGGGCGGCAGGTGGCGGTGAAGGTGATCCGGCCCGAGCTGGCCGCGGACGCCGAGTTCCGGGCCCGGTTCCGGCAGGAGGTCACGGCCGCGCGCAAGGTCAGCGGGGCGTTCACCGCGCCCGTGCTCGACGCCGACCCCGACGCCCCGGCGCCCTGGCTGGCGACGCTCTTCGTCCCCGGCCCCTCCCTGGGTGAACGGGTCTCCGGCCAGGGCCCGTTGACCCCGCCCGAGGTGCGCAGGCTGGCCGCCGGACTCGCCGAGGCGCTCCAGGAGATCCACCGCGTCGGACTGATCCACCGCGACCTCAAGCCCGGCAACGTGCTGCTCGCCGAGGACGGGCCGCGCGTCATCGACTTCGGTATCGCGCGCAGCGCCGGCGAGACCCAGCTGACCAGCACCGGCGTCGCCGTCGGCACCCCGCCGTTCATGGCCCCCGAACAGTTCCGCAACGGCACGGCGACCACGGCCACCGACGTGTTCGCCCTCGGCTCCGTCCTGGCCTTCGCCGCCACCGGACGCGGCCCCTTCGGCGCGGACTCCTCGCACGCCGTGGGTTTCCGGGTCGTCTACGAGGAGCCGGACCTGGCCGGGCTGGCGCCCGAGCTGTACCCGCTGATCATCGGGTGCCTGGCCAAGGAGCCGGAGCAACGGCCCACGGTGGAGGGGCTGTTGAGGATGACGGGGGAGGGGGCGAGGGAACGGACGGTCCAGTTGCGGACGGGGCCGGTGGCGCCTGCTCCGGCCCCGGCTCCTGTTCCTGCTCCCGTTCCGGCTCCGGTCGTTCCGACGCCGACGGCCCCCAACCCCGTCGCCCCGGCGTCGGTGCCGCCACCGGCGCCGCCGACCGTAGCGCCGTACCTGCCGACCGCCCCCTCCGCCGCTCTCTCCGTCGCCCCCTCCGCCACCCCCGCCGGTCGACCCCGACCGCGCAGGGCCCTACTGATCGGCGCCGCCGTGGCCGCCGCCGTCATCGCCGTGGCGGGCACGCTCGGCTACCTCACCTGGCACGACGGTGCGCCGGACAGCGGGCAGGCCGGGCAGAACGGTCAGACCGGCCCGTCCGCCGTCGCCTCCGGGGTCGGCTGCGCCCCGGCCGGGCAGGCCACGATCGGCGTGGACGGGATGGAAGGCGCCCTGGTCGAGCGGTGGACGGCGGACTTCGGCAAGGCCTGCCCGGGCAACCGGCTCACCTACAAGGGCCCTGCGGCCCCCAGCGCCGACGACCCGTTCAAGACCGCCAACGCGACCCTCCTCGCCGACGGCGGGCTCGACGCCGCCGGGTTCGACACCACGCTGACCGACCAGCAGGCGGTCGCGTACGGCAAGCACTGCGCCACCGGCCAGGTGTCCCAGCTCCCGGTCACCGTGGCCCCCGTCGCGGTCGTCTTCAACGTGCCCGGCGTCGTCGACCTGGTGCTCGACGCCCCGACGCTCGCCAAGATCTTCCGGAAGCAGATCCAGTCCTGGAACGACCCGGCGATCAGGGCGCTCAACCCGGCCACGGTGCTGCCCGGTTCACCGATCGACGTCCGGGTCCCGGCCGGGCTGTCCTGGTCCGCCTACGTGTTCTCCCAGTACCTCGGCAAGGCCGCGCCCGCCGACTGGCCGTACGAGGTGGGCGCGGTCTGGGACTCCGAGGCGAAGGCCCGGCCGGGGGCGACCGAGGCGAGCATCCCCGGCGCCGTCGCCGGTGCCCAGGGGTCGATCGGCTTCGTCCCGCTGCGGGACGTCGGGAACCTCCACGCGGCCCGGGTGCGCACCGGCGACTCCGACGCGGCCCCGAGCACCGCGACCGCCACCACGATGGCCGCGACCGGCACGGCGGAGACCTCGGGCGGCAAGGTGTCGGTCAAGCTCGACTACCAGAAGCCGGTCAAGGGCGGCTATCCGGTGGTCGGCTTCGGCTATCTCGCCTTCTGCGGGAGCGGCGGGAACTCCGCCGTCGTGGCGGGCCTCGCGTCCTACGCGGTCAGCGGCCCGGGCCAGGCGAGCGGCGAGTCGATGAAGTACGGCACGCTGCCCCCGGCAGTCGTCCAGCAGGTGCAGGGGGCGCTGGCCGGGCTCCGCGCCCAGTAGCGGCACCGAAGGCGGGGCCCGGGGGGCCCCCCCCCCCCCCCGGGCGCCCCCCGCGCCCGCGGGGGCGCGCCACCACCACCCCCCCCCAGTCGGGCCGCCGGGGGGGTATAA